>JBAVMZ010000024.1:0-9661 GCA_049690595.1 Occallatibacter sp.
AGCCTGGAGCGGCTGGAGGCGCTGACCGGGCGGCGGCTGCAGCGCATCGGCCTCAGCGCCACGCAGCGCCCGCTCGAAGAGGTGGCGCGGTTTCTGGGAGGAGTGGAGGACGAGGGATCAGGAAACAGGGATCAGGGAACAGGGATCAGGGAACCGGGGTCAGACGCCGCTGTGGATTGGGCGGACGATGCCGATCTTCAGTTACCAATCGCCGGCAGTGCACCCCAAGAGAGCCTCGCAGGGGCACCTGTCATCCCCTTTGACTCTTCTGCCAGCGCGCCCTCCCTGATCCCTGATCCCTGTTCCCTAATCCCTGACTCGGCGCCAGGCGAGCCCCGCTACCGCCCCGTGACCATCGTCAACGCCGGCGCGCCCAAGCGGCTCAAGCTGCGCATCGAGGTGCCCGTGGAGGACATGGCGCGGCTGGGCGAGATGGAAGAGACTCCCTCCGGGCCCGCCTCGCAGATGCCCAAGCGCGTCACCATCTGGAATGCGATCCATCCGCGGCTGCTTGAGATCGTGCGCGAGCACAACTCGACGATTCTCTTTGTCAACAGCCGTCAGGTGGCCGAGCGGCTGGCCGGCGCGCTGAACGAGCTGGCCGGCGAAGCAATCGCCCGCGCGCACCACGGCTCGCTCGCAGCCGCCCAGCGCGCGGTCATCGAGGAGGAGCTGAAGGCTGGCCGCATCCGCGCGCTCTGCGCCACCTCGACCTTAGAGCTCGGCATCGACATGGGCGCTGTCGACCTGGTGGTGCAGATCGAGGCGCCGCCCTCGGTGGCCAGCGGCATGCAGCGCATCGGCCGCGCCGGCCATCATGTGGACGCGGTCAGCGAAGGCGTGCTCTTTCCCAAGTACCGCGCCGACCTGGTGGCGTGCGCCGCCGTGACCCGCGCGCTGCACGAGGGCCACATCGAGTCCACGCGCTTCCCGCGCAACCCGCTCGACGTGCTGGCGCAGCAACTGGTCGCCATCGCCGCGCATCCGCCCTTCGCGCAAGCTGCTGTCCCCACGCGCCGCACTGCTAACTCCGCGAACGCCGCTACCTCCGCCAAACCCGAAGTCTCCGTCGATCTGCTCTTCAACCTGGTCCGCCGCGCAGCGCCCTTCGGCGGGCTCACGCGGGCGGCCTTCGAAGGCGTACTCGACCTGCTCAGCGGACGCTACCCGAGCGACGAGTTTGCCGAGTTGCGGCCGCACCTGAACTGGGACCGCATCCGCAACGTGGTTACCGCGCGCGACGGCGCGGCGCGGCTGGCGATCCTGAACGCAGGCACCATCCCGGACCGCGGCCTCTACGGCGTCTTCCTTGCCTACACCGAGGGCCGCTCGGTGCGCGTCGGCGAGCTCGACGAGGAGATGGTGCACGAGTCGCACCCTGGGGAAACCTTCATCCTGGGCGCATCGACATGGCGCATCGACGAGATTACGCACGACCGCGTGCTGGTGACGCCGGCGCCGGGCGAGCCGGGCAAGATGCCCTTCTGGAAGGGCGACGGTCCCGGCCGGCCGCTCGAGTTCGGCCAGCGCATCGGCGCGATGGTCCGCGAGTTGCGCGCGCTGCCTGTGCCCGCCGCGCTCACGCGGCTCGTCAAAGAGCACGACCTGGACCCCGGCGCCGCGGAGAACCTGCTGCGCTTCCTCGCCGACCAGGCCGAGGCCACGGGCCAGGTGCCCGACGATCGCACGGTTGTCATCGAGCGCTGCCGCGACGAGCTGGGCGACTGGCGCGTCTGCGTGCTCACGCCCTTCGGCAGCCGCATCCACATTCCCTGGGCCATGGCGGTGACGGCGCGCATCCGCGCGGCAGGCGGGCCGGACGTGGAGACGCTCTGGTCCGACGACGGCTTTGTGGTGCGCTTTCCCGACACCGACGAGCCGCCCGACTCGGACTGGTTCATGGTGGAATCGGCGGAGGCGCAGCAGCTTGTGCTGCGCCAGCTCGGCTCGACCGCGCTATTTGCCGGGCGTTTTCGCGAGGCGGCAGGCCGCGCGCTGCTGCTGCCGCGTCGCCGTGCCGATGCGCGCTCGCCGCTGTGGCAGTTGCGCAAGCGCTCCTACGATCTGCTCAGCGTGGCCTCGCGTTATCCTTCGTTTCCGCTGCTGCTCGAAGCGTATCGCGAGTGCCTGCGCGATGTCTTCGACCTGCCGGCCCTGGTGGAAACGCTGAGAAGAGTGGAGCAGCGCGAGCTGCGCGTGCACGTGGTGGAGACGCGCAAGCCCTCGCCCTTTGCGGCTTCGCTGCTCTTCAGCTACGCCGCCAACTTTCTTTATGACGGCGACGCGCCGCTGGCCGAGCGCCGCGCTCAGGCGCTCACCATCGACCAGGACCAACTGCGCGAGCTGCTGGGCGAGGCGGATCTGCGTGAGCTTCTCGACGCCAACGCGATTGCCGAAGTGGAAGAGGCCGCGCAGTGCCTGGCTGAGACGCACCGCGCGCGCACGCCCGACGGCCTGCACGACCTCTGCCTGCGGCTGGGCGACCTCTCGCGGGAGGAGGTGGCGCGACGCGTGGTGTCCGCGGATCTGCTGCCGCATGTCGATCGCCTGATCCGCGCGCGCCGCCTGCTCGAATTGCGCATCGCCGGAGAGCGGCGCACGATTGCCGCCGAAGACGCCGCGCGCTACCGCGATGCGCTGGGCGTTCCGCTGCCTCCGGGACTGGCCGTCGCGCTGCTGGAACCGGTGGCGCATCCGGTGCTCGAACTGGTGCGCCGCTATGCGCGAACGCACGGACCCTTCACGCTGCGCGAGCCGGCGGAGCGCTTCGGCCTGGACACCGCCGCGGTGGAGAGTGCACTACGGCAACTGGCGCATGAGGGACGCGTGCTCGAAGGCGGCTTCCGGCCTGGCGGCTTGCATCGCGAGTGGTGCGACGCGGAGATTCTGCGCCAGATCCGCCGCAAGTCGCTGGCGCGGCTGCGGCGCGAGGTCGAGCCGGTGGAGCAGCGCACGCTGGCGCGCTTCCTGACGCATTGGCAGGGACTGGTGACGCCGCGCCGCGCCGCGAGCCTGGATGTGCTGCTGGACGCCATCGAGAGCCTGCAGGGCGCGCCGCTGACGGCGTCGCTGATCGAGTCGTCGATCCTGCCCGCGCGCGTGGCGGGCTTTGCGCCCGAGGGACTCGATACGCTCATCGCCGCGGGCGAGGTGACCTGGGCGGGCGTGGAACCGCTGGGCGAGCGCGACGGCCGCATCGCGCTCTTCCTTGCCGACAAGCTGCCGCTGCTGCTGCAACAGCGCACGCTCACCGAGCCGCTCGGCGAGCGCGAAGAGAAGCTGCTGGCCGTACTTGAGTCGGCGGGCGCGAGTTTCTTCGAGCCGCTGCATTTGGGCCTGGGCGGCGGCTATCCCGGCGAGACCATCGACGCGCTGTGGAGCCTGGTCTGGCGCGGACTGGTGACCAACGACTCGCTGCATGCGCTGCGCGCCTACATTGCGCGGCCCGACAGCGCGCGTGCTCCGCGCCGGATGCACTCGGGCCAGGTCTTTCGCTCGCGGCGCACCACGCCGCCCACGGCGCAGGGGCGCTGGTCGGCGCTGCCAACCAGATCGCTTCCGCAAACCCAATCGCCATCGAGCTCTGTGTCAGGGCACGACTTGAGTCGTGCCGATCAGGCCCCGCAAAAACGAGAGGGGGCTTTAGCCCCCGAAGGAATGCGCGCTCACCACACTGCCACCGAGGCAAGCCATGCGCTGGCGCTGCAGTTGCTCAACCGCTACGGCATCCTTCTGCGCGAGGCCGTGATGGCCGAGAATGTGCCCGGCGGGTTCAGCGCGGTTTACGACGTGCTGAAGGCGATGGAAGAGGCAGGACGCATCCGGCGCGGCTATTTTGTCGCGGGCCTGGGCGCGGCGCAGTTTGCCCTGCCCGCGGCCGTGGACCTGCTGCGCCAGTTGCGCGCCGATCCGCCGGAAGAGCGGCCGGAGTTCGTGCGGCTGGCCGCCTCCGATCCCGCCAACCCGTACGGCTCCGTGTTGCGCTGGCCCGAGTTGCCGGTTGCCGATGAGGATTCGGAATCGACGCCGCGGCTGCTGACGCGCGCGGCCTACGCCGAGGTCGTGCTGCGCAATGGCGAGTTGGTGGCATGGCTGCGGCGCGGAAATCCGAACCTGCTTGTCTTTCTTCCCGCCGAGGAGCCGGAGCGCTCGCAGACCGCGGCCGGACTGGCGCACTTTCTCTGCGCGCAGGGCCAGGCGGGGCTGCACGGCGCGAGCCACAGCGGCATGTTGATCACCACCGTCAACGGGCAGCCGGTGGCGGCGCATCCGCTGGCGCGGCACCTGATGGACGCGGGCTTTCATCCCGGCCCGCTGGGGCTGCATCTGCGGCGGCTTCCGCTGCCGTTCGGCCATCGTGAGCCGTTGCCCGAGGAGTTGCAATAGATGCCGGAAGGCGACACCATCTTTCGCACCGCGCGTGCGCTGGGACGGGCGCTCGGCGGGAAGCCGGTCACGGCCTTTCGCTCGACGTTTGCGCTGCTCTCGCGCTTCGACGACGATGCGCCGCTGGCCGGGCGCACGGTGGAGCGCGTGGAGTCGCGCGGCAAGTGGCTGCTGATTCATTTCTCCGGCGGCGCCACGCTGGCCATGCATATGCTGATGACCGGCGCGTGGCACATCTACCGTCACGGCGAGCGCTGGCTCGAACCGCACTGGAAGATGCGCATCGCGATCGAGAACGCGGAGTTCGTCACTGTCGGCTTCAACGTTCCCGTGGCCGAGATGCGCACGACCGCGCATCTGGCCCGCGACCCGCGCATCCCCGATCCCGCTCTCGATATCCTCGGCGCGGAGTTCGACGCGACGGCGGCCGCGGCGCGCATCGGGGCGCAATTGGGCGAGGAGATCGGGAACGTCCTGCTCGATCAGCGTGTGTTGGCCGGCGTGGGCAACGTCTTCAAATCCGAGGTCTGCTTTGTTACGGGCGTGCATCCCTTCGCGCGCGTCGGCTCGATGAGCGCGGAGGAGATTGCGCGCGTCGTTGCCGCGTCCCGCAGGCTGGTGGGCTCGAACGTGCTCGAGGACTCGGGCGAGCGCATCGTCACCTACGGCGGGCGCACGCGGCGCACCACGCGCGACGCCGCTCCGGGCGCGAGCCTGTGGGTCTACGGCCGCGCGGGCGAGCCCTGCCTGCGGTGCGGAACGCGGGTGGAAAGCCGGATGCAGGGCAAGGACGTGCGCGTGACGTTCTGGTGTCCGATGTGCCAGAGAATCGCCTGCTCCCTGCCGGACCTATTGTAGCTATGATGAACTTGGGTTAGGCGATTCCCTTATTGCCCGAGCGACGAGCACGGGCCGAGTGTTGGAAGATGCCATAGGCCCCATGCCGCAAGCGCAACTCCCACGATAAAGAAGAGTAGGCTAAGCGCCATGAAGAGGTAGGCCCAATTATGTAACGTTGCGGCTCGATCCCAGATCTGAGGGTCAGCGCCACGCCCCGTCGGATAGCCAATGGATGCATTTCCGTAATGCAATTGCGTCAGATATGCCAAGATCATCGCGGGAATCACGCTCGCAGCTCCGAGCGCGAATGCGACAAGTGCAAAAACCAACGGGCCCGGCCCAATCTTGAGGTTTCCAACGAAAGTCAAGACGGACACCGATGCGGCTCCGTTCAAAATGAAAAGGAGCTTGACGCCCTCCAATGCGAACTTGATGCCTTCGGCCCAATGCCAGTTTGCCTGGTTGTCAGAGTCCGCCACCTGTGTGTCCTCCAAATCAGCCTGTGGTAAAGGTCCAAATTGCTGGAAAACATCCCTCAGGGGCTGAAGCCCGCCGTTTCTTATCGAGCACTCGCGGCACGACTGAAGTCGTGCCCTTTCAAAGCCCGATTTTCACCGGGGGGTGGATGGACACGACCTAAGGAAGCTCTGGAAAACGCGCGTCCCATTCCCTCGGGGGCTAAAGCCCGGTTCATTCTGCTGGACTTAACGTACGGGCTGAAGCCCGTACCCTTCAAGACCTCGACTTAATCAGAGGTTCCCTAAGTTCGTCTTATCGACCCGTGCGGCTCAATTTTTGCCGCCGCCGAAGATCCTCTGCAGCACGTTGCGATGGTCGGCCGGATGTTCGCAGGTTTCCATGGGCGCGGTGCCGGCAAGGAAGGCGGCGTTGTAGCCGTCGGGGCAGGAGGCGTCGCTGAGCAGGTTGCTGGCCTTGTCGATCTTGACGATCTCGACGCCCTCGGGCGGCGAGAAGGAGTTGGTGTCGGAGTATTGCGGCAGGGCGACGGCCTTCTTCATGAACTCGGCCCAGATGGGCGCCGCGGCGTGCGCGCCCTCGATCTTGATGTCGGTGTAATCGTCGTTGCCCACCCAGACGATGCAGAGCAGGTTCGAGGTGTAGCCGGCGAACCATGCATCGTGGCTGGTGCCGGTCTTGCCCGCGGCGGGAGCGGTGAAGCCGCGCTGCCGAACCGATGCGCCGGTGCCCGCGTTGATCACGTTCTCCAGCATGTTCGTAGTCAGATACGCGACGCGCGAGTCGAGCACCTGTTTGGTGGCCGGCGTGAAGTCCTCGACGACGTCGCCGGTGGTGGTGCGGACGCTGGCCAGCATCCAGGGATCGATGTGCAGGCCGCCGTTGGCGAAGATGGTGTAAGCGCCGGCCATTTCGAGCGGCTCGGCATCGTAGGCGCCGATGGCCACGGCAGGCGTGCCGCGCGCGCTCTTGATGCCGGCGTCGCGGGCCAGCGCGGCGACGCGGTCGAAGCCCACCATCGAGGCCAGGCTGATGGTGGCGTTGTTCAGCGACTTCTGCAGCGCGTAGCGCGCCGTAACTTCGCCGTGATACTCGCCCTCGAAGTTGCGCGGCGTGTAGGCCTGGTTGCCGACTTCGTAGGTGGTCTGCTCGTCGCTCAGGATGGTGACCGGCGAGAAGGGGCGGCTCTGGCCGGGGAGGACGGTGCCTTCGACGGCAGTGGTAAATGCCGTTGCATAGACGAAGGGCTTGAAGATGGATCCGGTGGGACGCTTGGCCACCGCGTGGTTGAGTTGCGAGTTGCCGTAGCTTCGCCCGCCCACCATGGCGAGCACCTGGCCAGTGTGCGGATTGAGCGCCACCAGTGCCACCTGCGGATAGGAGTAGGCCTCGCCGGTCTTGCGATGCGCGTGCAGCTTGTCGACCTGCTCGTCGACCACGTGGATGGTTTGCTCGACGGCCGCGGTGGCTACGCGCTGCAGGTCGGGATCGAGCGAGGTGTAGATGCGCAGTCCCTCGCGATTGAAGTCGCGGTCGCCGAGCTTCTGGTTGAGCTGGTCGTGCACCAGGTCGACGAAGTAGGGCGCCTCGCTGGCATCGACGCTTCCGGGGATCAGGTGCAGTTGTTCGGTCTTGGCCTTCTCCGCCTGGTCCTTGGTAATGGCGCCGGTCTCGACCATGCCGTCGAGGACCAGGTTGCGCCGCTCGATGGTGCGGTCGGGATGGCGGAAGGGATTGAAATAGTTGGGCCGCTGGATAATGCCGGCCAGCATGGCCGACTCGGAGAGCGTCAACTGCTTCACATCCTTGCCGAAGTAGGCCTGCGCCGCCTCGCCGAAGCCGTTGATCGAGAAGCTGCCGCGCTGGCCCAGGTTGATCTCGTTGGCGTACATCTCGAAGATCTGCTTCTTGTTGAAGCGATGTTCGAGCTGGAAGGTGATCAGGATCTCGATCATCTTGCGCTTGAGGCGCTTCTCCGGGGAGAGAAAGAAGTTCTTGGCCAACTGCATGGTCAGCGTGGAGCCGCCCTGCTGCTTCTGCCCCGAGACCACGTCGTGGTAGCCGGCTTCGAGCAGGCGCCAGTAGTTGACGCCGCTGTGCTCGAAGAACCGCCGGTCCTCGATGGCCAAAACGGCCTGCACGAGATGCTGCGGGATCTCGTCGTAGCTAATGAGGCGGCGTTTGGTGCGGTTGGTGTCGTCGCTCAGGCCGGTGATGAGCAGCGGTTCGAGCTCGTAGCTGGCCAATGGTTGGCCATGGTCGTCGCTGATGGATTGCACCACGCCGCCGCCGATGTGCATGACGGCGCCGTCCTGCGAGTGAAAGGACTGCGGCCCGGGCCGCACGGTGATGGACTCCGGTCCCTCGGAATAGGTTCCGAGCTGCGAGAGCTGCGACGAGCCGTCAGGGCTGTAGCCGGCCGCGTGCAGCTCGTCGGCGATGAGCTTGACGGTGAGCTTCTGGCCCGGGCGCACCTCGCGCGGCGCGGCGTAGATCTTGGCCGTGGCGGCAAAGATGGGCTGCTTGAGCCGCTCGTCGACGATGTGCTGGTACTTGATGTAGAAGTAGCCGACGACGCCCAGCACCACGAGCGTGACGGTGGCAACGGCCACCAGCGCCGCGCGCAACACCAGCGTAGCGACGGGATGCTTTCCCTGGGGCCAGGCCAGCCTGATCTTCAATGCCATTACGACTCCTTGCCGGTGAGCTGCCGGCTATAACAGCCTGTGGTGACGGTCCAAATCGCTCAAAAAACTTCCCTCGGGGGCTAAAGCCCAGTTGATTCTGTGCGCCTTAGCGGCACGGCTGAAGCCGTGCCCTTTTGAAAACGAATCGTCGAACGAGTTTTCCGCAGTCTCTAAAGTCGCGCCCTTTCAAAACCCGACTTTTACCACAGGCTGCTAGTGCTACAGTTGCAGATCCTTCTTTCCGTTGAAGTCTGCCAAAGCCCGGGCCTAAAGGCCCTGCATTTTGGGCTGACTTTCAGGGGCCTGAAGGCCCCTGCTCCCTCCGAAAATGCAATCTACAACTGTAGTACCAGGCTTCAGCTCTTGCGGGCGGCTCTCTGCCCGCTCCGCTTGCTTCACCCGCGATGCGGTTTGCGGCTACTCGCCGACTTCTTCGAGCAGCAGGTCTTCCTGGATGCGCTCCTTGACCAGGGCGACGACATCGGCGAGAGCCACGTCCACGCTCGATGCCGTGGCGCGCGTCACCAGCTCCACCTGGCCCGCCGCGGCCTTCTTCCCCACGTTGATCCGGTAGGGAATGCCTACAAGATCCGCGTCTTTGAATTTGACGCCGGCACGCTCGTCTCTGTCATCGAGGAGCACGTCGAGGCCGGCGGCTTCGAGCTCCTGTGCAAGGCGCTCGCCGGTGGAGGCCAGCAGCGCGTCAGACGTGTTGGTGATGGTGACGACGACGGTGAAGGGCGCGATCGAGGCGGGCAGCCAGAAGCCGTTGGCGTCGTTGGACTGCTCGACGGCGGCGGTGAGGATGCGCTCGATGCCGATTCCGTAACTGCCCATGATGGGCGTAACTTCCTTGCCGTTGGGGTCGAGCACGCGCGCGCCCATGGACTCGGAGTACTTGTAGCCGAGCTTGAAGATGTGGCCGACTTCGACGGCTTTGCCGACGACGAGCTTGCCTTCGCAATGATCAACCGGGCAGGCTTCGCCCTCGTTCACGCTGCGGATGTCGGCGCTCAGGGTCCATGTAAAGTCGCGGCCCGGCGTTACATTGCGCAGGTG
This sequence comes from Occallatibacter sp., assembly GCA_049690595.1. Classification (GTDB taxonomy): domain Bacteria; phylum Acidobacteriota; class Terriglobia; order Terriglobales; family Acidobacteriaceae; genus Telmatobacter. The sequence goes on from JBAVMZ010000024.1 coordinate 9,450, forward strand.
GTAGTCGAGTTTGTTGGCGCCGGTTACTAGGTTGTGGCGGCCCTCAAGAGATTTGTCGACGATGACGGTGAGGCCGTCTTCAAGCGGCTTGGCGCTCGGCTTCAGGCCGACCGGTCCGAGGTAGCCTGCCGGTCCGTTGAAATACTGAAACAGCTCTTCGGCCTGCATGGTGCGCAACTCCGCGGCGCCAGCGGCTCCGAGCAGCTTTGTCT
>JBAVMZ010000025.1:0-2720 GCA_049690595.1 Occallatibacter sp.
ATGCACGGCGCCAAAGGCCGCAGCTTACATCCGGCGGACACCTTGCTTCCGGAGCGAGCGGGAAGTGGAAGCTTGATATGAAGAAGAGGATCGAACACCCGATCGCCGTGCTTGGGCTACCCCTCGATAGCGTGACTCTGTCGGGAGCGGTGGATGCCGTCGAACGGCTGATACTTTCCGGCGGTTGCCACCAGGTGGCGACAGCCAACCTCGACTTCTGGCTGAACTCCCTCACCGATCAGCACCTGCACCGGATTATTGCCGGCTGCAGCCTGGTGCTGCCCGACGGAATGCCGTTGGTGTGGGCCTCGAAGCTCCTTGGCTCTCCGTTGGCCGAGCGTGTGACGGGCGTGGACCTGATTCCGAGGCTGGCCGAACTTTCGGCGCGCAAGGGCTACAAGATCTTCCTGCTCGGCGGCAGGGACGCTGTGGCCGACCGGGCCGCCAGGTTGCTCGAGCGTATGCACCCCGGCGTCCGCATCGTGGGCGCCTATGCCCCGGCTGAGCGCAACCTGGCGATGATGGACCATGGCGAAATGCTCTCCCGGGTGCACGCCGCCAAGCCGGACATCCTGCTGGTCGCCTTCGGCAACCCCAAGCAGGAAAAGTGGATCTGGATGCATCGCAAGCGGCTGGGCGTCCCGGTGGCGATGGGCGTCGGCGGCAGCTTCGAGATTCTTGTCGGCGATATGCGCCGCGCGCCGCGCTGGGTGCAACTGGCCGGCTTCGAGTGGCTGATGCGCACCCTCCAGGAGCCTTCGCGGCTGGCGCCCCGTTACCTGCGCGACTTCGTCGGTCTGAGCCGCAGGCTGCCCATGGCCCTGGTGGCCGCGTGGACGCAGCGGCCCTATCTCGGGCAGTCCACCGTGACTACGGTGAACACCAACGAGGTGCTTCACGTCTACATCCACGGCAAGCTGACGGCGGAAACCGTGCCGGCGCTGGAGTCGGCGACGGCATTCGCGCTGGCCTCCGGGCTGGTGATGGTGGTCCACTTGCAGGCCGTGCGCCAGGTGAATGCCGCCGGGCTCGGCTACCTCATGGATGCGCGCCGCCAATTGCTCGAAGGCGGGCTCTCGCTCTCGCTGGCCGGGCTCAGCCTGACCATGCGCTTCCTGTTGCACGCCTGGTGCGCGCAGCCGCTCTTCGACGAGTGGCAGCCCGCCATCGGCCATACCCGTTCGCTGGCCGCCGAGATCGAACCGGCCGCAACCGTGCGTATCGTCGGGGAGCAGGAAGCGCTGTCCATCGATAACCGCCTGCGCTGAGCAGGCGGCGGCGCCCGGGCTTCCGGTGGAGTGGGCATGGGGCTTGTGATCCTGATCCCGGCGGTGCTCTGCTGGGCCGCTCTGGCCCGCGGCGGCGCCCGTGCCGCCTTGGTGTGGGTGTGGTTGCCCTGCGTCCTGCTGCTGCCCAGCTACTACATCCTCCGCTTCTCGCACATGCCCCCCTTCCACTTCGCCGACATGGCCATCCTGCCCATCGGCGCCGCCCTCGCGGCCGGACACATGCGCCGCTGGCGGCTGGACTGGATGGACCTGTGGGTGTTTCTCTACGCCTTCAGCTTCGCGCTCTCCGAGGCCATGCCCGACCAATTGGCAAACGGCGACTGGAAGCGCTTCTTCACCGCCTCCGAGGCCACCTCGCGACAGCTCAGCGCGACGTTGTCCAATGGCGAATTCGCCTTCTTTGGCGCCATCTGCTCAATGGTCCTGCCCTACATGGCGGGCAAGCTGCTGATGGAGAGCGCCGCGCCGGGCCAGGCGCCGGCACGCCGCGCCGCCGTCCGTTGCATGCTCTTTTGTCTGGCGCTGGTCACCGTGCTCAGCCTGCGCGACTTCCTCACCGGCGGCAGCATCTGGCAGAACGTCTTTCACCACTTCTTTCCCGATCAGGTGGTCGAGTGGCCGCTGCAGAAGCGCTGGGGATTTGGGCGCATCACCGGGCCCTTCGCGCACGCCATTCTGGCCGGCATGATCTTCCTCGCCGGTTCGGTCTACAGCGTCTGGCTGCTGCGCGTCGACCGGCGGTGGGGCCGCGTCCGGCTGATGGCCGGCCTGCCCTTCCTGCTGCGCACGGTCGCCATCTCGGCGATTGTCGCGGGGCTGCTGATGACGCAGTCGCGCGGGCCATGGATCGGCGTGGGCCTCGCGGGACTGCTGGTCTTGCTGCTGCGCCACCTGGGCGTGGTGCGCGCCGCGGTGCTCTTCACGGTGATTGCCGGCGGCCTGCTGGCCTTTGCCTGGGGACTCGGCAGCCGCTATACCCAGGGCGCGCAGTACCAGGCCACCAGCCAGGAACAGGCCAGCGCCATCTATCGCCGCCAGTTGCTGAAGAGCTACACGCCGGTGATCAGGGAACGGCCGCTCTTCGGCTGGGGGTTCACCGACTACCCGGCGGCCAACGGACAGAAGTCCATCGACAACGAGTTTCTCTGGCTGGCGGTGACGCAGGGTCTGGTCGGGCTGAGCCTGTTTGTCGTGATTGCCACGGGCAGCGGCCTGCGCCTGCTCTTGCTGGCCTCGCGCCCGGCTTCCGCCGAGGACCGCGGGCTCATCTACGCCCATATGGCGGTGCTGCTGGGCCTCTTCTCCACCCTGGCCACGGTTTATATGGGCGAACAGGTGGTGCTTCTCTTCTTCTTCATCATAGGCTGGATACAGGGGATGACGCCGGCCCCGGCGCGCGCCGGAGAGCTGGCGGTCCCCGCACCCCGCTTT
>JBAVMZ010000026.1:0-2912 GCA_049690595.1 Occallatibacter sp.
GGTCGGGACGGGGCAGGGGCTGGCGGTCGGGCAGCGCGGGGTCGATGCGCGCCTGCACCCACGAGCCTTCTTCGACGACGGCGGCGAACATCCGCAACTGGCCGGAGGTGCGGCCCACCTCGCCGAGCAGTCGCGGCATGGGCAGGGCCGTTTCGAGGTGGGCGCGATCGGCCAGTTCTTCGCGATGGGCGTCGAGCGAGCCGGCGGCGCGGCGCAGAAAGGCGGCGCGGGCTTTGCCGCTCGTGCGCGAGTAGCTGGCAAAGGCCTCGTCGGCCAGGCGCACCGCTTCGTCCACCTCGGCCGCGCTGGCGGAGTGGAAGACCGGGTCGAGGGCTTCTCCGGTTTGCGGGTTCACGGCGTGAAAGGTCTGGCCGCCGCGGAGGCCGCGCCGGTTGCCGAGAAGCGAAAGCGAGTGAAGTTCCATGGTCAACTGGCATTATCGCCCATTCGCGCCTGCCCGGCGCAGCGCCCGGTTTGCCAGCAGACGCGCGGATTGGGTAGAACTGGTAGAACGATTTACCCGGAGCGTTTGCGGCCCTGAATCGAAAAGTGCTGCCGACGGGCGGGGAATCGCGGGCAAGGGAGGAAGGGACTTGGGCATTTCTGGCGGTTCGATGGGTTCGGGCAAGCAGGCGGAGAGCAGCGCTCCGCTGATTCCGCAGGGACGGATGATGTTGTTTGTCGTGGTGACGGCGCTCTTCTTCCTCTGGGCCATCCCCAACAACCTGAACGACATTCTCATCCGTCAGTTCATGAAGTCGTTCGAGATCAACGGCTCGAGCGCGGCCGGGGTGCAGATATGGTTCTACCTCGGCTACTTTCTGCTGGCCATTCCCGCCGGCCAACTGATGCACAGGTTCGGCTACAAGATGGGCATCGTCACCGGGCTGGTGCTGCTGGGCGCCGGCTGCTGGCTCTTTTACCCGGCGGCCGAGGCCAACAAGTACGTCTACTTCCTGATGGCGCTCTTCGTCATTGCCAGCGGCCTGTCGTTTCTGGAGACGGCGTCGAATCCCTTCATTGCCCAGTTGGGACCGGCGGAGTCGAGCGAGCGGCGGTTGAACCTCGCGCAGGCGTTCAATCCGCTGGGCTCGATTACGGCGGGCATTATCGGCACGGTCTTCATCTTCAGCGGGGTCAAGCTCACCGACGCGCAGACGGCGGTCATGCAGAAGGCTGGAACCTACCAGGCCTACCTGCACACCGAGACGATGCGCGTGGTGGCTCCGTACATGGTGCTGGGTTCGCTGGCGCTGCTCTGGGCGCTGCTGGTGCTGGCCACCAGGTTCCCCGAAGTGGGCAGCGAGGATGTCTCGGAGAGTTCGCCCACCGGCGAGATGCATGTGCGGCTTTTTCAAAGGCACTTTGTCCTCGCGGTGCTGGCGCAGTTTCTTTACGTGGGCGCGCAGGTGGGCACGTGGAGCTACTTCATCCCCTACGTGGAGCGCTCGACCGGCGTGGGCGACAAGGCCGCGGGCTACATGCTCACCGGTACGCTGGCGGCCTTTGCCGTGGGCCGGTTCAGCTCGGCGTGGCTGATGCGGCACTTCAACGCCCGGGCGATGCTGTGCTTCTACGCCGCGGCCAACGTGGTGCTGGGCCTGATCGGCGTCTTGCAGCCGAACTGGCTGGGCGTCTGCTGCGTGCTGACCACGAGCTTCTTCATGTCGATTATGTTCCCGACCATCTTCGCGCTGGGCCTCAAGGGCATGGGCGAGAAGACCAAGCTGGCCGGCTCGCTGCTGGTGATGGCGATTCTGGGCGGCGCCGCGCTGACCAAGGTGATGGGCGTGCTGCGCGATACGACAGGCATCCAGTCGGCCTACCTGGTGCCGGTGGTCTGTTTTGCGGCGGTCGGCATCTATGCCTGGCTGTGGGCGGAGGAGAAGCAAGCCACCGCGTAATCCCGTCTTTGAGTTCGTGCTTTCCCAGGTCCCCAAAAGCGGGGGATCTGGGGCACCCAACATTGGTGCAACTTCGTGAGGTCAGATGGAGTGCCGCGGAACAGCGCGGCGGCGGCTACGCCGTCGCGCGTTGCTGCTCCTGATGACCAAGCCGGACGCTGATGACCTTGGAGACGCCCGGCTCCTGCATGGTCACGCCGTAGATCTGGTCGGCCGACTGCATCATCCGCTTGGAGTGGGTGACGATGAGGAACTGCGTCTCGCGCGAGAGCGAATGCAGCAGGTCGGCGAGGCGGCCGACGTTGGTCTCGTCCAGCGCGGCGTCCACTTCGTCGAGCACGCAGAAGGGGCTGGGCTGGAACTGGAAGATGCCCACCAGTAGCGCCAGCGCGGTCAGCGCCTTCTCGCCGCCCGAAAGCAGCAGCACATTCTGCAGCTTCTTGCCCGGCGGCGAGGCGACGATGTCCAGACCGCTCTCGGCCTGGTTTTCCGCGTCCGTGAGCCGCAGGAAGGCCTGGCCGCCGTGGAAGAGCCGCGTGAAGACCTGGGCGAAGTTCTCGTTGATGCGGGCGAAGGCCTCGTCGAACTTGGTGCGCGAGATGCGGTCGATCTCCTTGATGGTGTCGACGGTGTTCTCGATCGACTCCATCAGGTCTTTGCGCTGGCCGTCGAGGAAGCCGTGGCGCTCGGCGGTCTCCTTGTACTCGTCCAGGGCCATCATGTTGACCGGGCCCATCTGCTCCATGCGCAGGCGGAGGGCGCGGCAGGTCTCGTCCTCGGCGGCCAGGGCTTCGCCTTCTAGCCGTTCGATGGTCTGGTCCTCGCGCAATACCACCGCCTCGACGTTCACCTCGGCCAGGCAGCCGGCCTCAAGGTGTTCCAGGTCGGCGCGCAGCTTGGCCAGCTGGCTGGAGCGCTCGGCGCGCTGCTCGCGCACCTGGTCGAGCGCGGCGCGGCCGGCCTTGAGCGTGGCTTCCAGCTCAGCCAGTTGCTGGCGAAGGCCGTGCG
>JBAVMZ010000027.1:0-6784 GCA_049690595.1 Occallatibacter sp.
AGCTCCAGTTGCCGTGGGCCACGGCGGGGGTGTTCATCCGCGCCTCGGCGCCCAGCTCGAAGAGATCCTGCGCGGGCTGGATGGCCAGCTCGGCCACGCTGCCCTGGACGGCGCGGATCAGCGGCCACGCCGGGCGGCCGGCGACCGGCCCAAGGAGCGTCTCCACTGCTTCCCGCGCCACCGCGCCGAGCGAGCTCCACCAGCCCTGGGTGGTGTCGTTGTCGTGGGTGCCAGTATAGGCCACCGTTTGCGGCGTGAACTGCTGCGGCAGGTGCATGTGCGCCTCGGGCGAGTCGAAGCCGAACTGCATCACCTTCATACCGGGGAGACCCAGCTCGAGGCGCAGCGCATCCACCTCGGCGGTGATGATGCCCAGGTCCTCGGCCACCAGCGGCAGCGGGCCCAGCGCGGCTTCGAGGGCGCGGAAGAGCTCGAGGCCGGGCGCCTTCACCCATTTGCCATTGATCGCCGTCGGCTCGGTGGCGGGAATGGCCCAGTAGGCCTCGAAGCCGCGGAAGTGGTCGAGGCGGACGATGTCGTAGAGCTGGCAGGCGCGGCGGATGCGCTCGATCCACCACTCGAAGCCCGTCGCCTTGAGAACATCCCAGCGGTAGAGCGGGTTGCCCCAGCGCTGGCCGGTGGGCGAGAAGTAGTCGGGGGGCACGCCGGCCACGCGCTCGGGCTCGAGTTTGGCGTCCAGCTCGAAGAGTTCCGGGTGCACCCAGACGTCCGCCGAGTCCATGGAGACAAAGATGGCCACGTCGCCGAGAATCCGAATGCCCTGGCGGTTGGCGGCGTGGCGCAGGCTCTTCCACTGTTTGGCGAAGGCGAACTGGAGCGCCTGCTCCTGGCCGAGAGCGCGGCCGTGCTTCTGCGCGACCTGCACCAGCGCCAGCGGGTCGCGGTGGCGCAAGGGCTCGGGCCAAACGGCCCAGGCGCCGGTCTGGAACTGGCGGCGCAGCTCGGCGTAGAGCGCGTAGTCGGTCAGCCAGCTCTCTTCGGCGCGGCAGAACTCGTGGAACTCCGCCCACTGCGCGGCCAACCGCGGCTCATGCGGGCCGCGATCGAGGAAGTTGGCCGCCGCCTCGTGGAGCAGGGCGAGCTTGCGCTCTTCCACCTGCTGGAAGTCGACGTTTCCCGATTGGCCGGCCAGCCCGGCGATGCGGTGGCCCTCGATCCAGCCCCAGTCCGAGAGGTACTCCAGGCTGATCAGGAAGGGGTTGCCGGCAAAGGCGGAGGAGCAGGCGTAGGGCGAGTTGCCGTAACCGGTGGGTCCCAGCGGCAGGACCTGCCAGACGTGTTGTTTGGCAGCGGCGAGAAAGGCCACGAACTCGTGGGCCGCGGGGCCGAGATCGCCGATGCCGCCGTAAGAGGCCAGCGAGCTGACGTGGAGCAAAATGCCGGACGAACGCTTGAATTCCATGGCCTTATTATCGCGCGGGGGCGAATTGGTTGAAACCGCGGGCACCCGCGCTCCGTAAAGAGTGAGAGAATCCTTTCGGACACCGATGCGCTGCCGGCTTGGGGCCAGACGCAATTCGGACCTGAATAATCGGGAACGATGCAAATTGCCTGCCGGTCGTTGGCGCGGAGTTCAACGGCCACGAACGGCAAAGCGCGGAAGACACAGGCTGGTAGCACGATGATGCCGGTTTCTTTTTCGACCGGCGCCGGAGAGGCGCTCGTACTCGGGCTCGCAACGGGCCCGGTTTGCCTGGCATCGTGCGGACCGGCCGTGCTGCCCTGGATGCTGACCCAGCCCGAGGGCGTGCGCAAACACTTTCATCAGTTGGTTCTCTTCCTTGCCGCGCGCCTTGTGGCGTATCTCCTCTTCGCCACCATGGTCTGGTACCTTGGCTCCGCGCTGCTGCGCACGTGGTTCGGGCGCACGTGGACGGTGGGCGCGATTGACCTGCTGCTGGCCGCGGCGCTGCTGGTGTATGCCGCCCGGTGGCCGCGATTCAAATGGAGACCGTGGAGGCGCGCGCCCAGGCTGGTGCAGATTGGGGAGCCGGCGAGGCAGCGAAGAAACGGGGCCGTGGCTCTAGGGTTTCTGACCGGCATCAACCTCTGCCCGCCGTTTCTGGTGGCAGGCGTCGAGGCCGCTCAACTCAATAGTCTGCCGATGGCGCTCCTGTTCTTTGTCTTCTTTTTTGCCGGGACCGCGGTGTGGTTTGTTCCCTTTCTCACGCTGGGGTTTGTGCGGCGGACGCCCGCGCTTCAACTGGTGGCGCGCATGACCGCGGTGCTGCTGGCGTGCTGGTTCGGGTTCTCTGGAATCGCGATTCTGATCGAGAGGATTGTGTATGGCTAGTACTTCGACAACCTTGGCGCGGCCCGCGGCCTTCCGCGGCGTGGGCCGTTCCCTGCTGCTCACGCTGCCGATGGCGCTTTGGTCGCTCCTGATGTTCACGCCCGGACTCCGACAGCCGGGAGTGGCGCGGCACATCGGGGCCGGGGTGACGATTCTGTTCATGACGGCTCTTTTCTTCCTGATGATGCGCACAGGGGCGACCTACCGCTGGCGGCGATACTTCTTTGTCGCCCTCGGATTCCTGTTTCCGGTGGGGTTCATCGCATCGCTCATCGAACTCCGCGGCACCATGAGCATTCCCATCGAGCGCATGATTTCGGGTGACACGCCATTCTGCTTCATGGTCACTCCCATGCTGCTGGTTCCGGCGGCGCTGACGCGGACGCTGATCTTTCCGGGCTCGATTCTGCCCACGGCGAGCAACCCGCACTCGATCGCGGCGATGATCGCGCTGTGGCTGGGGCTGACGCTGGTGCTGGGCAAGGCATGGTGCAGCTACGCCTGCTTCTTTGGCGGCATCGAGGAGGGCTTTGCCGCGGTGCGCAAGCGGCCGCGGCTGCGCAAGATGGACCCGCGGCTGCGGCTGGTGCCGTGGGCCATTCTGCTGTTCGTCGTGTTGCTGTCGGCGGCGTTGTTCGAGCCGGTGTACTGCATGTGGCTGTGCCCGTTCAAAGCGGTGACGGAGTTCCCCGCGGTGCGCGATGTCGAGACCGCGATCCAGATGGGCATCTTCGTGACGCTCTTCGCGGGGCTGGTGGTGGCGCTGCCCCTGCTGACCAAGAAGCGTACGCAATGCGCCTTCTTCTGCCCGTTCGGCGCTTTCCAGTCGCTGTTCAACAAGGTGAACATCTTCGAGGTTCGCATTGACCGCGCGAAGTGCGTGGACTGCACGCTCTGCCAGAGCTCGTGCCCTACGATGGCGATCACGCCGGAGTCGGTGCGCCAGGGCAAGACGCTGATGACCTGCATGAAGTGCGGGGCGTGCGTGGATAGCTGCAGGAAGGACGCCGCCGTGTGGCACGTGAAGGGAACGCCGGTGGGCGTTAAACCGGAACGCGCGCGGCTGCTGTTCCTGTATGGCGCGTGGGCCATGGCGACGATGTTCGGCGGAAGCATTCTGGCGAACTCCGTGGCGACGATGCTGCACTTTCTGCCCTGGAAATGAGAGGAGACGCCATGCGCGAGCGGATTACAGCAACTCTTGGATACGTGGCTGCGGGATTGACGCTGGCGATCGCGGTGCTGGTGCCTTTCCTGCTGATGGGGACCTTTGAAGATGCGGTGGCGCACGCGGGTCTGCGGGTGGACGATGCCTACACGGGGGGCGCGGTGGCGCGGACCGTGGAGCGCGGGGGCTACCGGATTCTGGTCTATCGGGCGGTGCAGCCAAAGGGATTGAGGCAGGGCGAGGCGTTTGTGCAGTTGGCCTTCGAGCCGGCCGGAAAGCTGCCCGCGGAGGTGAACGAAACAGCTGACCTGGACGGCGATGGACAGCCGGACGTGCAGGTGCGCTTCACGATGGCAGGAGACACGGAAGCTCCGCTGCGCGGCAAGGTGATCGCACTGAACAGCAGGTATCAGTCGTTCGCCAGCCCGGCGGGCGAGTCGATGACGCGGATTGTGGCGCGGACCGGAGACCGGGTGCTGGTCCGGGTGCCGGTGAGCCGGTGAGGCGCAGCCCGGTTCTTGACCGGCTTCCAGGGTAAACAGCAAACGGCCCGCATCCGGAGGGGGTGCGGGCCGTTTGCGTCGAGCCGGATTGCGGGCTTACATCCCCGGGATTTCCGCGGGCTTGGCCTTGGGGTTGAGGCGGATGCGGTTGTGCTTCTTGAAGTCCTCCATCAGCGCCGACATAAAGACGTTGAAGGCCTCGCCGCGGCGCTGTTCGAGCATCTGGTCGCGGGTCTGGTCGAAGTTCTTGGCAATCTCGTCCGCCGTCGGCTCCTGCTTGTCGAGGAGCTTGGCCACCACGCCGGTGCGGCCGGTGCTGATGGCGCCGCTGAAGTCGCCCGGCTTCATCTCCAGCAATTGCGGAGCCACGGTCGAGATCTGGCCCAGGTCCGGCGCCTGGCCGGTGGGTCCGAGCAGGTCGCTGGTCTTGACGGTGGCGCCCGCTTCCTTGGCGGCCTTGGCCAGGTCGCCGGTGGCCTTGGCCTTGTTGGCCAGCTCCTGGGTCTTGGCGGTCAGCAGCGCGGGCAGCTTCTCGTCGCGGTAGTCCTCGCCGATCTTCGCCTTGTAGTCAGCAAAAGCCGGCGCGTGCGCGGCCTGGATTCCGGAGACCTGGAAGATGGCGTAGCCCTCGCCGACGGGCGCGAACTGCGGCGGATCGCCCTGCTTGGACTGGAAGGCCTTGCCGACGATCTGCGCCGAGTCGGGCAGTGTCCCGATGACGCCCTGCGGGCCCACGAAGGGCGAGGTGACCACTTCCAGGTGGTGCGCTGCGGCGGTCTTTTCCAGGCCCTTCTGGATGGCCTCGGAGGTCAGGTTGCGGGCGTAGTTTTCTTCGGCCACGCTCGACTTCTGGCGGCTCAGCGTGGCCTGGATGACCGGCGCCACCTCGGCCAGCGACTGGGCATGGGCTTCCTGCCGCTCCTCCACCTGCACGATGTGGTAGCCGAACTGCGACTTGACGATCTTGGTTTCGCCAATCTTCTGGCTGAAGATGGCCGAGTCGAACGCGGGCACCATGCGGCCGCGCTGGGCAAAGCCGAGCTCGCCGCCGGAATCCTTGGAGCCGGGGTCGTCGGAGTTCTTCTTGGCCAGGTCAGCGAAGTTGGCGCCGCCCTGGATCTGCTTCAGAATCCCCTCGGCCTTGGCCTTGGCCGCGGCGTCAGCCTTGGCGTCGGCGCCCGCTTCGAGCTTGATGAGGATGTGGCGCGAACGCGCCTGCTCGGGCGTCTGGTACTCGGCCTCGTGCTGCCGGAAGTACTGCTGAACCTCCTGCTGCGTGGGCTGGGACATGCCGCCCGGCACCTGGTTCGGCGTAAAGACAAAGTAGGTGACCTTGCGCTCCTCCGGAACCGCCGAGGCATAGCGCGGTCCGTTGGCCTTGAAGAAGGCTTCGAGATCGTCGTCCGAGGGGTTGATGGTCTTGCGCACGTCGTCGGAGGTGATGACCGCGTAGTCGAACTTGATCTTGATGTTGTTCTTGCGGTAGTTCTCGCGCACTTCCGTGTCGCCAACCGTGATGCCGGCCGTGATCAGCGCCTGCAGGCGGCGGATGGCGATGTCCTGCTTCACGGCGTTCTCGAAGTCGGTCACCGACATATTGATTTGCCGCGCCACAAAGTCCGCATAGCGGTCGTCGCCGATGTACTGGCCCTTGGGGAAGATGTACTCGCCGAAGGCGCCCTGGTGCAGGAAATCGGCCACGTCCTGGTTGGTGGCGTGGATGCCCAGTTGCTCGGCCTTGGCCAGCAGCACTTGGTCGCGGACAAGCTGCGAGCCGGCCTGCTGCTCGAAGTAGTTGACGATGAAGGAGCTCTCCGGCAACTGCTGGCGCTGCATCTGCTTCCGCGCCATCTGGCTGACCTGCATCTGGCTGACGGAGATGCCCGCGTTGAGGAAGCGGCTGTACCAGTGCGGGTAGATCATCGCATAGGTGTCGGTGCCGCCTGTGCCCATGCCGGTGAGGCCGGGAATCAGGTACACCACCATGCCCACGGATGCGGCGGCGATGACGACGACGAAGAACGCCTTGGTGACGCGGTTGTCTCTTTGCAGGAAACGGATCATGGTTGGGTCTTTGCCTTCAATTCTTGCGCGATGCGATTCTCGATCATTATAGACGAGAGGGAGTAGGGAGTAGGGAACAGGGATCAGGGAACAGGGATCAGGGAACCGGGCCGCAGTCGAGGTTGACGGCGGTTTCATTGGAGCGCCGGGAAGGCAGTCTGCGGAAGGCGGGAGGCTGGTTGGCGGTCGCCAGCCTGGCTGGCCCTGATTCCCCTGGCCGTCTCCTGATCCCTGTTCCCTGTTCCCTGCCCCCCGGTTTCTTCCCTCCGTTACAATCAAGAAGATATGCTCCGATTTTCCACGGCCGGCGAGTCGCACGGGGAGGCGTTGATTGCGCTCGTTTCCGGGCTGCCGGCCGGCGTCCCCATCGAACTCGAATTCGTCAACCGGGAGCTCTGGCGCCGTCAGCAGGGTTACGGCCGCGGCGGACGAATGAAGATCGAGACCGACAAGGCGCACGTCCTTTCCGGTGTGCGACACGGAAAGACCATCGGCGGGCCGGTGGCCATCGAGCTGGTCAACCGCGACTGGAAGAACTGGGAAGAGAAGCTGCCGGTGGAGGCGGGCGACCCGGCGAAGCACCAGGCGGTGGCCTCGCCGCGTCCCGGCCACGCGGACCTGGCCGGCGCGCTCAAGTACAACTTTCCTGACGCGCGGTACGTGCTGGAGCGTGCCTCGGCGCGCGAGACCGCGGCGCGGGTGGCAGCCGGCGCGCTGGCCAAGCTGCTGCTGCGC
>JBAVMZ010000028.1:0-1511 GCA_049690595.1 Occallatibacter sp.
GGCGTGCCGCGGGCGACGACGGCGTTGGCGAACACCAGCAGTTTGCGCGCACACGCGACCAGCGCGCTCCTGTGGCAATGGCCGCGCGCGACCAGGCGGGCGTAGAGCGCGCACAGCGCCGGGTTCCAGCGGAACGACGCCGGCAGGGCGGCGGCATAGAGCGAGCGCCTGAGCCGCCCGCGTCCGCCGCCGATATGGGTCTCGCCGCGCCGCTTGCCGCTCTGGTGCACGAACGGGGCCAGGCCGGCCAGCGAGGCCGCCTGTTCGCGGCTGACCCGGCCGAGTTCGGGCAGGCGCAGCACGAGCGCGAGCGCGGTGCGCTCGCCGATGCCGGGAATGCTCAGCACCAAATCGACGCGCCGCGCCAGATCGGCATGCCTGCGCAGCGCGCCGGCCAGCCGTTTGAGTTCGAGGCCGCGACGCTGTTCGAGCCGCTTGATGTCGGCGGCGAGAATGCGCAGCAGCCGCGGGTCGGCGATATGCTCGCGGCGGGTCTTGAGCCGGGCGATCTCCTCCTCGGTCTGCTCGATGAAGGTCAGATGATCGGTCAGCGCATCGAAGCGCGGATCGGGCGGCAGCTTGTTCTGGGCATCCAGCAGGAAGGTGCAGGCGGCGACCAGGCCGGCATCGATCGGGTCGGACTTGGCACGCTGCAGCCGCATCATGGCGAACGCCTTCACCTGCAGCGGCTGCAGCACCACGACGGTGAAGCCGACCTGTTGCAGATATCGGGTGACGCCGCGCTCGTAGCCGCCGGTGGCCTCGATGCCGACGCGCTGCACGCCGATCTCGGCGAGCCGGGCGGCCAACATGGCCCAGCCGTCCGGGCTGTTCTCGACCGTGAAGCTGCCGGGCCTGCCGTACACGGCCACATCGAGCTTGTCCTTGGAGGTATCGATCCCGGCCGTGGGTATGCTAGTGTTTGTCATCTTCGACGACCCGACCTTGTCAAGCGAACCTGTTGTTCGGGCAACCATTCGGGTCCGATGAAGAAGGCTGGCGCGATCACGCTACGAACGAGCCCGCAACGGCTCAGGGTGGGCCGATCCGCCGCCAGCCGCCCGGCCCCGGGTGGCCACCCGGGGCCGGGCGCTCCCTTCGGAACACCCCAAGGATAGCGCGGTTCGCTATTACAAGGGCGGGAAAGCGAAGCGTATCCCGCCTCTTGCGCGCCACCGCCACTCTCCCGCTTCCGGTACAGCATTGTTGGAGCCGACCGAACCGCCAGTTGCTGCGCCGAGCGTTTCATCCGAACGCTGAAGGAGAACCTGCTGTGGGTACGGAGCTTCGCAACGATTGGGGAGCTGCGCCGAGCCTTGATCGCGTTCAAGGCCGCCTACAACACGCCCTGGCTGATCGAACGGCTGGGGTTCGTCTCCCCCGCCGCCTTCCGACACAACCAGCTTCAACCCGGCGCCTCCGCGGCGTAGGCTTCAATTCGGTGTCCCAAAAACCGCGGGCGGAACACCGACCACTCATTTTGGGGAGAAAGAAAACGTGCAGTTCATGGA
>JBAVMZ010000029.1:0-1863 GCA_049690595.1 Occallatibacter sp.
CCCGTGTGGTGGTGCCCGCCGCGAAGCTGCGGGGCAGCATGGCCTCCGCCTTGTGGATCGACAAGGACGGCACGGCCTGGGTGGGGCTCAGCGACGGTCTGCTCGTCGTAGCCCCGGGTGAGACCGCACCCCGCCGCTATACGACACGCGACGGCCTGCCCGACAACTATCTGAGAGCGTTGTGGCGCGACCGGCACGGGGCTCTGTGGGCCGGTACGAATGGTGGCCTCGCCCGGCTCGAACACGGCCGGTTCGCCGGCGTGACCGGAGGCGCGAACGCCGAGCAGGACTGGGTGCGCTCGCTGTTCGAAGACCGCGAGGGCAATCTGTGGGTGGGCACGAACACGGGCTTGAACTCCTTCCACGACGGGCGCTTCACGTTGTACTCCCGTCTGGAGGGACTTCCCGGGGACAAGCCGACAGTGGTGCACCAGGACCGTTCCGGAGCCGTCTGGATTGGGTTCCACGACCGCGGCCTGTTTCGTTTCCGGCCTGCGCCGAACCTCCGCTACACCACGGCGAACGGGATGCCGAGCAACGAGATATTCTCCATCCGTGACGCCGCGGACGGCTCGCTGCTGGTGGGCACGCGCGAAGGAGCAGTCGCCATCAAGGATGGACAGATCCGGGCGCTGCCGCTACACGACGCCTTGCACCGTCGGCTTGTACTCGACGTTCTGGAAGCCCGTTCCGGGGCTTTGTGGGCGGCATCTCCCGGAGGGCTGTTCCGTATCGAGCATGGCCGCGGCGTACACGTGGCTGGCGGCGGGCCGACCGGAAACGATGGGATGATCGCCCTTGCCGAATCGCTGGACGGCTCGACCTGGGGGGCAAGCTATGGAGGTGAACTCTGGGAGATCCGCGACGGACACGTCAATCACTACGGCGCCGCCGAGGGCCTGCCCGCGGAACAGTTCAGAAGCCTCGGCACGGGGCGTGACGGGACGCTCTGGATCGGTACGGTCGGTGGCGGCCTGGTGTGGCGCCGGAACGGGCGTTTCTACCACTGCGGGGCTTCCGAAGGCCTTCCAGCCGACAATATCGCGATCATTGTGGAAGATCGGGCGGGGAACCTCTGGCTGGGGACGACGCAAGGCATATGCCACGTGACGAAGGAGAGTCTCAATGCCTTCACCGCGGGCCGGTCCAGGAAGATCAAAGCGGAGCTGCTGGGCGTTTCCGACGGCCTGCGCAGCGCACAATGCGCACCCGCTTTTGCCTCGGGAAGCGGGGAACTGACCTCCGACGGCTGGCTCTGGTTTCCAACCGCGCAAGGGCTGGCTCTGCTGAATCCGGCGGCGCCCACGCCCGACCGGCTTGCGCCATCGCTCCTCATCTCGCTGGCCGAATTCGATGGGAAGCCATCGGCATCAATGCAACGCAATGAATTTGGCCCGGGGGATGGGCGGGCGATCTTCCGCTTTACCGGCATCTATCTGCGCGCGCCGGAAGCGGTGCGTTACATGTTTCGACTGGATGGCGTGGACCGGGATTGGGTAAACGGCGGCGCGCGGCGAACGGCTGGGTACAGCAACCTGGCGCCGGGCCGCTACCTCTTTCACGTGCGCGCCGAAGCGGGCGGGCGCGTCAGTCAAGCCGAGTATGCATTTTCCGTACGTCCTCACTACTACCAGACAATCTGGTTCGCTTGCCTTTGCGGCGTGGCTCTGCTCGGCGTGCTCTGGGGCTCCTGGCAACTGCGGATCAGGAGGCTGCGGGCCCGCTTCCAGATCGTCCTGGACGAACGCGCGCGGCTGGCGCGCGAGTTGCACGATACGCTGGCCCAGGATTTTGTCGGCCTGTCGACGCTGCTTGACGCCGCCTCGATGCGGCTTGCGGAAGATGCGGCCAGCGCCCGTGAGC
>JBAVMZ010000030.1:0-11782 GCA_049690595.1 Occallatibacter sp.
GATCCGGACTGGGCCGAGGGCCGCTACCTGCCGCAGAAGCCGCCGCGCCGCGGCCTCTCGCTGGCCCGGCAGATCGCCATGCTGAGCTATAAATCCGCGCCTCTCTTCGACGAGCGCTACGGGCGCAACCCCAACCGCAACGGCGAGGACCCATGGAGCCTGGACGACCTCGGCGGAGGGCTGGTGGGCGGGCGCTTCGACATCGCCGGCTACCTGGATATGCAGGGCGAGCGCTTCAACGAGCGCTTCGACGCCAACGCCTACCTGGCCATCCTGCGCATGATGGACACCTGGGACCCGCTGCGCGGGCACGGCTCGGCGGCGGAGGTCTTCGGGCGCATCCGGGCGCGGCTGAGCTTTGTGGGCATCAGCTCGGACTGGCTCTTTCCGGCCAGGGATGTCAGGGAATTTGTCAATGCCATCCGCTCTGCCGGCGTCGAGGCGGATTATCGCGAGATGGTCAGCGACCACGGACACGACGCCTTTCTGGCCGAGCAGGTCGAGCTGGTGCGGCTCATCTCCTGATCGCGGTTCCCGCCTCGGGCCAACGCCGGGTTCCAAACCGCCAGGATGAAACAAATCCGGTGGCTGGCCGGCAACGAGTGCGGGCGAGGACGCCCGAACCACAGCCGGCCAGGAGGCCGGCGCTGCAGTTTCATTTCCCGCGGGTGGGCAACGCCGGTGGGGAACTGAAAAGAAAAATTCCGGGCATAGGAACAGTTTTCCCGCATCCGGTGTCTAAGCGGTTATGCCGCGCAGGAGGCGGCATTCGAGTTCACGCGTTTGGGAGCAGGCTCCAAAGGTCTCTACCGGCGGGTGCTTCGCTGGGCCGCCGGGGGAATCCGGGGTTGCCGGCGTGCGCAAGGGCATGGCCGGCGCGGTAACCGGCACAACTGGCTGGCAAGAAACTTCTTTTCCTCCGCTGACCCGCTTGTCACGGGGAGCGGGGCTTTCTATAATCCTTCCAACACCGCATTGGAAGCCGAGGTACCGTCTACCAGACACCCCGGCGTTCAACCGCCTGTATAACGCGGTTGCACACACCCGGAGCGAGTGCTTGAAGAACGATCTCCATTTCGGCATTTCCCAGGAGCACTGAATGAAGAAGTTTGTCTTTGCGTCTGTGATGGCATTGGCGAGCATCAGCCTCGTTTCCGCGCCCACGCTGCGAGCCCAGGACCTCACCATCAAGGACCCGGCCGAGTTCAACGCCTATCAGATGGCATCCACCCAGAGCGATCTCAAGGCCAAGGCATCGGCGCTTGAAGACTTTCTGCAGAGGTATCCGCAGAGCGTGGTGAAGAAGGCCGTCCTGCTCATGCTGGTCGAGTCCTATCAGGGCCTGAACAACAACGAGCAGACTGCCAGCGCCGCCAGCCGCGCGCTGCAAGTCGATCCCAACAACATGGAAGCCATCTTTGCCGGTGCGCTGGCCAAGAAGGCGCTTGCAGGCCATTCGCAGAATCCCGGCGAGGTGCTGGACGACGCGGCCCTGCTGGCCCGCAAGGGTCTGGCCGTCCCCAAGCCGGCCGACGTTTCAGCCGACGACTGGAAGAAGCAGACCGACGCCGCCTATCCCGTATTCCACTCGGTTCTGGCGTACGACGCGATGGTCTCGAAGAAGGATCCCGCGGCTGCGGCCAAGGAGTTCACCGCCGAGCTGATGATCGTTCCCCCGGACCAGACCAAGAGCGGTCCGGCGCTGAACGACACGCTGCAGTTGGCCGAGGCCTATGCGGCTGAGAAGCCTGCCGACATGGTCAACGCCGTCTGGTTCTATGCCCGCGCCTTCGCCTATGCGCCGGACAGCTACAAACCGGTCATCGAGAAGAAGCTGAAGTACTGGTACAACAAGTTCCACGGCGGCCTGGACGGTTTGGACGACATCAAGGCCAAGGCTCGCGACACCGTCTTCCCGGCGGGCATCGAGATCAAGGCAGCCCCGACGCCGGCCGAGATTGCACACACCGCGCTGACCGGCGGCGACCCGAAGAGCCTCAACCTGGGCGACAAGGAGTTCATCCTGGCCAACGGCGTCAAGGCGGACCAGGACGCGCTCTGGGCGCTGCTGAAGGACCAGGCCACCCCGGTCCCGGGCGTTGTCATCGAGGCCTCCGCCACCACCATCAAAGTTGCCGTGACGGACGACGCAAAGACTGCCAAGATTGCGGACTTTGTCGTCAACCTGAAGAAGCCGCTCGAGGATAAGGACATTCCTGCCGCCGGCACCGAGTTCAAGCTGCAGCCGGCCGGCGAAATCGACGGCACCTACGACAGCTACACGACGGTTCCGGCCACTGCAACCACCCTTCAGGGCGTGCAGATCGTCCTGCGCGACGGCGTGGTGGTGCCGGAGAAGAAGAAGGCCGTGCCGGTGCACAAGCCGGCGGCCGGCCACAGGCCCGCGGCGCACTGAGGACCCGATCGCGGCGGACCAGCCTCTGGTGCGCCGCGTCCTCCCCGCTCCTGGATCAACAAGGGCAGCCTTGCACGGGCTGCCCTTTTCTTTTTTCAGGGACTCCGCAGTCCGGCTACTCTCCCAGCATGATCCGCTGGATGCGCGTCGCGCGGCCGGTCTCCGGGTCGCAGGTGACCAGCGCGGCGCAGAGCTTGGGGTTGCCCCTTGCGGCCTCGAACTTGCCCGGCATTCCGGTTAGGAACTTCTTCAGCACAAGCGGCGTCTCCACGCCGATCACGCTGTCGTAGGGGCCGCTCATGCCTACGTCGGTCTGGTAGGCGGTGCCGCCGGGTAGTACGCGCTCGTCGGCCGTCGGCACGTGGGTGTGTGTGCCCAGCACGGCGGTCACGCGGCCATCCAGGTGCCAGCCCATGGCCACCTTCTCGCTGGTGGCCTCGGCGTGGAAGTCGACAACGATGACCTTCGAGCGGATCTGGGCGAGCGCGTTGTCGATGGCCTCGAAGGGGTCGTTGGTTCCGGGCATGAAGACCTTGCCGGCGAGATCGACGACGGCGTAGGGAACGCCGGAAGCGGTTTCGCCCTCGTAGACGCCGAAGCCAGGGACGCCGCGCTGGTAGTTGAGGGGCCGCAGGACGCGGCGCGGCCGATCCTGGCTCTCGGGCGGTACGGACTGCAGGTAGTCCACCAGCTCGCGCTTGTCCCAGACGTGGTTGCCGGTGGTGAGCACATCGGCGCCCATCTCGAAGAGATCCTCCGCGATCTGCGGCGTGATGCCGAAGCCGCCGGCGGCGTTCTCGCCGTTGATGACGACCAGCTCGACCGCGTAGGCCTCGATCAGGTGGCCGATGTGCTCGCGCACGATCCTGCGCCCCGCGCTGCCGAAGATGTCACCGACGAAAAGCAGATTCAAGGGTTGTGGCTCCTACGAAAAGGGACTAAGGGACTAAGGGACTAAGGGACCAAGGGACTATCGCGGCTTCAGCGATTGCATGAGCGCATGCAATAGTCTTCCTGTATCCGCGCATAATCCCATGGCCGTTTTTTGACTTTGTTCCTTTCCAAATCCTAAACTCCGGGAGAGGAGAAGCTGCGTCTCCAATTCTGCACACGACCCACGACCATGACCAAGGAATAGAACGTACTCGCCAGTTGAGGAGCGGGCATACCCTTCGGCGACATTCGAGGGGACGGAGACCGCGGCCCGCCGCATCTGACCTGTCAAACCAAACCGCTCGAGGTCGGGAAACGCATCGGTAAGGCGATAGATTTCGCGTGCCAACTCCATGGCTTTCTGGCAGACGAGCAGGTCCTTGAACGATTCTCCCATCCGTCAACCTCGCTTGCTAGTCCGGTTCGTCAGTCCCTCAGTCCCTTAGTCCCTCAGTCCCTTAGTTCCTCAGTCCCTTAGTCCCTTAGTCCCTTAGTCCCTTAGTCCCTTAGTCCCTGTTCCTCATCAGCGGAAACAGAATCACGTCTCGAATCGACCTCGACCCCGTTAGCAGCATCACCAGCCGGTCGATGCCCATGCCTTCGCCGCCCGTGGGCGGCAGGCCGTAGGCCAGGGCACGGACGTAGTCCAGGTCCATCTGGTGCGCCTCGTCGTCGCCCTGGGCGCGCTGCGCCAGTTGGTCCTCGAAGCGCTTTTTCTGCTCCACCGGGTCGTTCAGCTCGCTGAAGGCGTTGCCCAGCTCGAAGCCGCCGGCGAAAAACTCGAAGCGCTCCACGTGCTCGGGATCGTCCGGCTTGGCCTTCGAGAGCGGCGAGACCACGGTGGGGTAGTCGTAGATGATGTGCGGCTGAAAGAGGAAGGGCTCGGCCACCGCCTCGAAGAGGTTGTAGATGCTCTTGCCGAGCGGCGCTCCCTTCATCGAGTCGTAGTAAACGGCGGTGAGGGCGTCGTGGATGGTCTTGAGCTCCGCGATGCGTTCCGGGGTCAGGCGGTTGGTCTGGCCCACGGCCGCTTCCAGCGTGTCGATGGCGGCGTGAAGGCGGGCCTGGAGCACGGGCGCGGACTCGAAGGCTGTCATGGCCGGCTTTGGACCGGCTTCGTGCGGCCAGAACTCGCGGATGGCCTCGCGCATGGTGAGCCGCGTCCACTTGGCCAGGTCGATGGTGTGGCCGGCGAACTCTGTCACGGTGGTTCCGTTCACCTCTCGCGCCACAAAAGCGATCATCTCCTCGGTCATCCGCATCAGGTCGAGGTAGTTGGCGTAGGCCTGGTAGAACTCCAGCATGGTGAACTCGGGGTTGTGCTGGGTGCTGACGCCTTCGTTGCGGAAGTTGCGGTTGATCTCGTAAACCCGGTCCAGCCCGCCGACCACCAGCCGCTTCAGGTAGAGCTCGGGCGCGATGCGCAGGAAGAGGTCCTGGTCGAGCGCGTTGTGATGCGTCCGGAAGGGCCGCGCCGCGGCGCCGCCGGCGATCTGCTGCATCATCGGCGTTTCCACTTCCAGGTAACCGCGCTCGTCAAAGAAGCGGCGCAGCGCGCGCAGCACCTTGGCCCGCTTGACGAAGACCTCGCGGCTCTCCAGGTTGGCAAACAGATCCACGTAGCGCTGGCGGTAGCGCAGCTCCACATCGGCCAGGCCATGGAACTTCTCCGGCAGCGCCAGCATGGCCTTGGCTAGGAAGGTGAGCCGCTCGACGTGGATGGTCAGCTCGCCGGTGCGGGTGCGGAACAGATACCCGGCGATGCCGATGTGGTCGCCCAGGTCCAGAAGCTTGTAGAGCGCGAAGCCCTGCTCGCCCACGGCGTCCAGCCGGACGTAGATCTGCAGCCGCTCGCCGCCCTGCTGCAGCGTGGCGAAGCCGGCCTTGCCCTGGGCGCGGATGGCCATGATGCGGCCGGCGATGGCAACGGTGACGCGTGTCGCCTCCAGCTCCTCGGCCGTCGTGGCGCCCCACTTTGCCCGCACCGCGGGCACGGTGTGCGAGGCAGGGAACTGGTTGGGGTAGGCCGGCTGGCCCAGCTTCTCGATTTCCGCAAGCTTCTGCTGGCGCAGCTCGAAGAGTCCGCGCTCAAACTCCGATTCGAACACTCTGGTTTTCCTTCGCGGAGAGCTCGCCTCCGTCGCAACCTTCAGTATATCGTTGAACCACGGCAGGAGCGCGGGGCGCTTCACGGCGCGGCAAATCGGCTTTTGCTTGCAGCCGAGACAACCGATCGGCCCTATCGGCGGTCTTATTCTTGAGGGGTCCACTCATGAAAGCCAAAACCTTGCTCTTTCTTCTCGTCGGTTCCGCGTTGACCATCGCGCAATCCAGGGCTACCACGCTTCCCGATGCCTGCGGCGACGACAAGGTCACCTTCGGCGTGACGACGGCAAAGAGCCAACCCGCTCCGGCGGCTCCCCCGACCGGCCAGGCTCAGATCGTCTTTGCCGAGTCGTTCGAGCAAAACATGGGCTTTTGCATCGGCTGCAGAGTCACCACCCGCGTGGGCATGGATGGGAATTGGGTCGGAGGCAACCGAGGCAATTCCTACTTCACGCTCAACGTCGCGCCGGGTGCGCACCATCTCTGCGTCGGTTGGCAATCGGTCTTCGGCAAGCTCAAGAAAGAGGTCGCCCTGGCCTCGCTCACGTCAGAACCGGGCAAGGTCTACTATTTCGAGACCAGGGTGCGGATTACCACCTACGGCGAACACGCCGGCAACGAATATGCGCTCGAGCTGGTGCCGCTCAACGAAGATGAGGGCAGGTACCGCATCAAGGCCTGGGACCTGGCCACCTCAAAGCCAAAGAAATAGCCTGACGGGTTTTGCGCTGGAGGCCATCGGTCGTGTAGAACCGGGAAAGGTGCCCTACAACCGTCCCATCGCGAAGCAGGAGAAGCGCGGCAAGGCAGCCGGCGCTCTGTCCAGCCTGGTGGAAGCCGAGAAGATGATGCAGATCGCCATCATGCTGCCCTCGGCGGCCTTCATCGGATGGCTGGTGGGCAGTTTCGCCGACCGCCATCTGCACCAGAGCTGGATTGGCCTGACCGGAATCATCTTCGGCGGCTTCTCCGGGCTGTTTTATGTGGTGCGGCTGGTGCTGACCACGAAGTCGAAGAACGACGGCGAAGGCCAGGGCAAATCCGGAGACGCATGACCACGGAAGCAACCCCTCCCATTCTGAATCTGGACGAAGAGGCCCTGGACGCGCTGCTGAAGCGGGCCTTTCGCAACACCGCGCTGCTGGGCCTGGTGCCGGCCGCCGTGCTGCTCTTTACCTCGGGCTGGCGCACCGCCGCCATGCTGCTGACCGGCGCGCTGATCTCGGCCGCCAGCCTGCTGGAATGGCGCCGCCTGGCGCAACTGATCAACGACAGGTTGAAGAAACGCAAGGCGCAGCGCGGCGCCGTGGCGGTCGTCGCCTTCTTTCTGCTCCGCCTGCTTTTCTTTGCCGGGGCGATTTATGGTAGCCTGAAATGTTTGCGGGGTTCACCGATCGCACTCCTGTGCGGGCTCAGTTTGGCCGTGGTCACGCTGACCTGGGAGGCGATCCGGCTGTTGCGGGACTGATGCCCTGGTCCCGCCGCTTCAGCCAATTCGGCCCCGAAGCAGAAAGAATCTGTCTTCATGGAATCGCTGGTTCTGACTCGCTTTTTGAATCTCCTTTTCGCCGGCCCGGTCACCGCGCTGCTCCATGCCGTCGGGGTTCACCCGGCCAACCCGGCCGCCCCCATCGACGACACCTTCGCGCTGGAACTTCTGGTGGTCGCCGGTTTCATCCTCTTCTTCGTGCTGGTGCGCCTCAGCCTCTCGGTGGAGAAGCCGGGGGTGGCGCAGCAGCTCACAGAGATGGTTCACGAGTTCATCAGCGGGCAGGCGAATTCGATCATAGGCCACGGCTATCAGCGCTTTCAGGCCTTTGTCACCTGCGTCTTTCTCTTCGTGCTCATCTGCAACCTGATGGGGCTGATTCCGGGCATCCCGGCGCCCACCATGTCGCCCGTCGTGCCGCTGGGCATTGCGGTTTGCACCTTCGTTTATTACAACTACCACGGTGTCCGCGTCAACGGGCCCATCGGCTATCTGAAGGAATTCGCTGGGCCGATCTGGTGGATCGCGCCGCTGTTGTTCGTCATCGAGATCATCTCCCACTGCGCCCGAATGATGTCGCTCACCATCCGTCTCTGGGCCAATATGTTTGCCGGCGACCTGGTGACCCTGGTCTTTTTCTCGCTGATTCCGGTGGGCGTGCCCGTCTTATTCCTCGGTCTGCACCTGGGCGTCAGCATCATCCAGGCCCTGGTCTTCACGCTGCTGGCCATGATTTACCTGGGTGGCGCGGTGGCGCACGGGCATGGCGAAGAACATGCCCATTGATTTTTGAGGCTTCGGCTCTCCGTTTCCAGCCTTCGCTATGGCCGGGAGACGGGAGAGCGATTCGAGATTCCACCGGAGATCGCTTCCGCTCCGGACCAACGGACGACCGCCAGCGTGAGGGGGCCAAAGGCAGACGGGAAAATTCCCGGATGCCGGCACGGTGAGCCTCAACCACCCACTGGCGGCCAATTTAATGGAAGCTGGAGAACCATGCGGAAACTGCAAACTGTTCTGATGATCGTGGCCGTTCTGTTCTGCGCCGTTCCGGCCTTCGCGGCGGACGGTGGCACCACGATCGATCTGGCGCCCATCGGCATCGGCCTGGGCATCGCTCTGGCGGCCGGCCTCTGCGGCCTCGGCCAGGGCAAGGCGGTCGCCTCGGCCACCGAGTCCGTCGCCCGCAACCCCGGAGCCACGGCCAGCATTCAGCTGCTGCTGATCCTTGGCCTTGCCTTCATCGAGTCGCTCACCCTGTTCACCTTCGCCACCATCTTCATCAAGATCAAGTAAGACGGTCTGGCGCCAAACAAGACGGCTCCGCCCAAGGGCGGAGCCGTTCTGTCTCTAGGAGCACCCCGACCCGCCATGGCGCGTTACACCTCCAATGAGCGCGCCGCCTCAGAACCCGCCGCAGAGGGGCGACACGAGAATAGCCCAGGGCGGCAGCCCTGGGAATGCTGCCAATCGCTGACTCCGAGCTCCGTAGGGGCGCGGCGAAACAACGTGTGTTCAGGGCAGGCGGCGAGGAACTCAGCGGCTGCCAGGAGCGGACGCGCCGGGCTGGCTACGCAGCAGCCGGATCGCCTCCCGGTAATCGATACCCGAAGGCACGGGCCGGTAGCCGGTCAGCTCTTCGGTAGTATCGATTTGCTTCGACTTGAAGAGGACGCGCAGGTTCATGCGCAGCACCAGCCGCGCGATGCGCCAGTCCTGGCCGTTGGCGCTGGCCTGTTCGATGACCACCGAGCCGCCGCGGTCGAGCTTGCCCAGGATGCCCCAGCCGTAGTCGGTGTCCTGCTGCAGGTGGCCTTCGAGCCGGGTGACGCGCTCGGCCGCCTTGTCCACCCACAACTCCCCGGTCATCGTGGTCAGCGCCTTGGTCTCCAGATCCGGCGGTTGGAAGCGGGGATTGGGCTTGAAGGTGAATCGCTCCACCTTGCCTCCGTATCCGTTGGCCAGTCCCGCATCCTGATAAAGGAAGGCCTCGGGCAGCATCCGTAGCAGCTTGAAGACGATGGCCGCGTCGCCCTCCTCGCTCTGCTTGCGGTGGCGCTGGCGGCTCGGATCGGCCAGCAGGCCGTCGAGCCGCGCTTGTTCCTTCTGTTCGTCGGCGTTGCTCAGTGGCTGGTCGTTGACGGCCACCAGCCGGGCCACGTCGCCATCGCGGCTCTCGCAGATCTCCTTGGTGGTGGTCAGGCGCGGGCTCTGCTTGCGCAGCCGGTAGCGCATCGGGTGGCTGGTGTCTTCGGCGGAGCGCAACTCGGCGGCCAGCGCCCGCTCAACCAGCGCCGGCGAGGCCGCGGTCTGGGCCAGACAGGCGCAAGCGGAGAGCAGCAGCAGTGCGGAGGCGAGTGCGCGCATCTCTCTCAGTGTAGCGGGCAGTGTGCGGGCTGCGAAGCGCATGAAACCTCCCTCCGGCAGTTAGACGCGCGCTTCGGGAACGAGTTTCCGGCGATTCCAAGTGGACTACGTGGAGCGGAGCCGGCCCGGGCATTGAAGCCGGACGCCTGCATTGCGTATAGTTCGGGCAGGGCCAATTCGAGAGACCGACCTTGCGGATTTGAGCGGACAGGCTTGCGGTAGGAAGAGCCTGAAGGCCGGTCCGGAGTCGAATCTCCGGGTACGTGCAGCGCCAAGACCCTGGATGGCCCCGGAAGGATTGAAACGATGGCATTGGAAACCGCTCCCGCGCGCATTGGCAAGACGGTGGTGATTCGCGGCGAAGTCAAGGGCAGTGAGGATCTGGTGGTGGACGGGCGCGTGGAAGGCACGGTGAGCCTGTCGGAGAGCCGGTTGACGATCGGTCCCAACGCAAACGTGGCAGCCGATCTGTCGGCCCGGGACGTTTTGATACTTGGCCGAGTCCAGGGCAACGTGGTGGCCAGTGGCCGCGTCGAGCTGCGGGCTGGCTGCATCGTCGAGGGGGACATTCGCGCACTCCGGCTTGCGGTCGAGGACAACGCGGTCTTTCGCGGCAAAGTGGATCTGACGCAGGCTATCTCCAAGGGGCCGGACGGCGCCAATGCGCCCGAGTCTGGAGGGATCTTTTGAGCCTGGATCCGTGGATTGACTCCGCGGGCGCTTCTCCAGAAGGTGGGGGCTTTTCAGGGTGCTGAGCCGATGGTTTGAAAAGAAGCAGAGCGGGGTGGATGCCACGCCGGCGCCGGGATTGTTCGGGCCCAGGGTGGCCCGCCACTCGGGCGCCTGGGCGGCGTTGCGCAAGCGCCTGGTGACCGAACCGGGGCTGCGGATTATCGATGTGGGTTACACCTCCCCGCAGAACGTCAACTATCTGACCAGCCTGGGCCACAGCGTCTTTCTTTCCGACCTGGTTCACGACGCCTGCACGGGCAACTGGCAGGCGGGCGCGAACGAGGAAGGCGATCCGGTGTGGGATACGGAGAGATTCCTCGAAGAGACCCTGCGCTTTGGCGGGCGACGCTTCGACGCGGTTCTGCTGTGGACCGCGCTCGATTATTTGCCGGAACCGCTGGTCGCGCCTGTGGTCCAGCAGTTGTTCGAGTCGATGAACCCAGGCGGCCAGGTGCTGGCCTTCTTCCATACCCGGTTGCAGGGCGAGGAGACGGAGCACAGCCGGCTGCACGTCACTGCGGGCGACGATGTGGAGGCGCAGTTGACCGAGCACTTTCCCATTCTCCGCACCTTCACCAACCGCAGCATCGAGCGGCTGTTTGCGGGATGGAGCGGTCACCGGCAGTTCCTGGCCAAGGACAGCGTCTCCGAGGTCCTGATCACACGCTAACTTTGCCGGCAGTAGGAGGAACCATGAGAGAAGGAAACTCCACCTGCATCACCTGGCTGGGCCACGCCACTGTCCTGATTGAAACCGCCGGCGGCACGCGGCTGTTGATCGATCCGTTCATCGAGCACAATCCGAAATACCCCAAGGGTTTCGTGCTGCCGAAGAAGATCGACTACATCCTGCTGACTCACGGGCACGGGGATCATATTTCCGACGCCGTGCCAGTTGCGGTAGGGCATGGATCGACAATCGTGGCCATCTACGAGCTGGCCGACTATGTTGGCCGGAAAGGCGCTAAGCAGACGATAGGCATGAACCTTGGCGGCATGGTCCAGCTTGGCGATGTGGCGGCAACGATGGTGGATGCCAGGCATTCAGCCGGCGCCCAGGACGAGAAAGGCACCCACTATGCCGGTGTGGCGGCGGGCTTTGTCCTAGAGGTCGCCGGCGGTCCCGTTCTCTATCATGCCGGAGATACGGCGGTCTTCGGAGATATGCGCTTGATCGGGGAACTCTATCATCCGGAGATCGCCATGCTCCCCATTGGCGGACACTTCACCATGGGGCCAAGAGAGGCTGCGGTGGCGGCGAGGCTGGTGGGAGCAAAGTCAGTGCTTCCCCTCCACTTCGGAACCTTCCCGGTGCTGACCGGGACGCCGGAGCAACTGGCAGATTTGCTGGGGACAGAAATCAAGGTCATCCGCTGCGCGCCGGGCGAAGCAGTCTGACGGAAAAGATCCCCGACGGAAGGAAACAGGCCGGGCCGGCGATGAAACCGGCCCGGCCTTTCTTTGCTCGGGCGCTACTTGGTGGCGGCCGCTTTCTTCTGCTCTGCCCAGCGGCGCTTGACGGCCTCAGCGATGCGCTTGCGGCCTTCGGGGGTAAGATTCCGCTTCTTCTTCGCGGTCTTCTTGGCTGCGGGCGCCGCAGCTGCGGTTGCCTTCTTTGGCGCCGGAGCGGCGCCGCCGGCGAGCAAGGCACGCGCCTGTTGCAGTTGAGCGATTTCGCGGTCTATCTGGACCAGAATCTCTGAAACTCCCACGGTTCCTCCTGTCAGGTACTGATAAGT
>JBAVMZ010000031.1:0-9305 GCA_049690595.1 Occallatibacter sp.
GGCTTCGGCGAGGATGCCGCCCGTCTTGCACTCGCCGAGGAGGAGGTCGTTGGGCCAGCGCAGGTCGGCCTCGAGCCCCGTAGCCTGCCGGATGGCCTCGGCCGCGGCAAGCCCAGCAGCCAGGGGAACCAGCGGCAGCCGCGACGCCGGGATGGCCGGCCGCAGCAGCACACTGACGTAAAGCCCCTCGCCCGCCACCGAGAGCCAGCTGTGGTCGCCGCGCCCACGCCCGTCAGACTGCGCGTCGGCCAGCCAGACGGCGCCGTGCGGAGCACCCTCGCGCGCGTCCACCAGGGCGTCGGTGTTGGTTGAGCCGGTCTCCGCGGCGTAGTGCACGCGGCCGGCAAAGACCGTGCCCGCAAGCGCCCGGTCCAGCGCCGCCAGATCGTACATTGCCTCAAGAACCTCGGATGCGATTCCCCTTGCGTCCGGGCCCGGCCCGCGACGCGCTCTCCTCTATCATCGCCGCTCCGGCAGCGGGACGGGCAGCGAGCCTGTCGAGAAAGAGCCGCCTTCGCCTTTCCGGGCGCTCGCTCGGAGCCGGCGCGCTTCCCGTCTTTTGAACCGCCGTCTCGTGCCCTGCGCTACAATCGAGCCTAAGCGCACCAGGGTTCTCCACCCGCACTGGAAGCCTATAGGCGCATTTTCCCGTATCCGAAGCGAGACCCGCCGCATGGCCCAGATCTACCCCTTCCGCGCCTGGCGCTACAACCCCGCCCAGGTCCGTCTGGACGATGTTGTCACCCAGCCTTACGACAAAATCTCGCCGGCGATGCAGCAGGCCTACTACCAGCGCAGCCCGTACAACCTGGTGCGCATCATTCTCGGCCTGCCCGAACTCTTCGACGCCGAGAAGGACGAGAGCGTTTACACCCGCGCCGCCCGCGACTTCCGCGCCTGGCGCGAGCTGGGCGTGCTGATCCGCGAGAAGGATCCCTGCGTCTTTGCCTACGCGCAGCGCTTCACCGTGCCGGGCACGCAGATTGTCAAGGAGCGGCGCGGCTTCATTGCCCTGGGCAAGCTGCATGAGTACGCCGATGAAGTGGTCTTCCGCCACGAGCAGACGCTTTCCAAGCCGAAGAGCGACCGGCTGAACCTGCTCGAAGCCACGCGCGCGCATTTCGGTCAGATCTTCATGCTCTACTCAGACCCAGCCGGCAGCGTGGAACAGATTCTTTACGACGGCGCCGGCCCGGCCGAAGCCGAGGTCACCGACGAGTACGGCGTCCTGCACCGGGTGTGGCGGATCTCCGACCCGGCGGCCATCCGCCTGCTGGCCTCCGCCATGGGCGACAAGAAGCTGATCATCGCCGACGGCCACCACCGCTACGAGACGGCGCTGAATTACTCGAAGAAGCGCGCCGGCATGGCCGAGCGCCGCGCACAGACGACGGCCTCCGGTCTGCCGCAGCCCGCCTACGCCGAGGCGGCGGTGATGATGACCTTCGTAAACATGGACTCGGATGGGCTGGTCATTCTGCCCACGCATCGCGTGGTGCACTCGCTGGAGGGCTTCGATCCGGCGGCGTTTGTGGCGGCGGCGCGGCAGTTCTTCACTGTGGAAGCACTTCGTGCGGCGGACCCCTCGGGCCTTATCGGCGCACTTAAGCGCGAGACCACGCCTGCCTTTGTGGCCGTAACCGCCACCGGCGACTACCTGCTGCGCGCCATTCCGGAGGACGCCGCGGCCGCGCTGGCTCACCTGCCCGAGCGGCAGCGCCAGCTCGACCTCTCGCACCTGCACTCGCTGCTGCTCGACCGCATTCTCGGCCTCAACGAGGAAAAGGTGCGCGAGCAAACCAACATCCGCTACCTGCGCGACGCCACGGAGGCTGTCGAGCAGGTGCGCCGCGGCGAGGCCAACGTCACTTTTCTCACCAACCCGGTCAGCATGGAGCAGTTGAAGGAGGTTGCCTTCGCCGGCGATGTGATGCCGCAGAAGTCTACCGACTTCTTCCCCAAGCTGCTGAGCGGGTTGACGATTTATTCGCTGGACTGAAGTGGATTGTAGGAGCCGCTCTGCCGGCGCCTGTCGCGAGTTTTGAAAGGGCACGGCTTGAGAGGCTGCGGGAAAACTCGATTTGGCGTGGGCCTTGTGTCAGGGCACGACTTCAGTCGTGCCGATAAGGCCAATAGAATCTATTGGGCTTTAGCCCCTGAAAGATGCCCTGCGCGGTCGTTCTGACCTGGGACGGGCTCTTTCAGATGACTTTACCCGCACGGGGGGAACCGATGCCGCGACGCGAGCTGAATCGATGGTTCATCGCCGGCGCTCTGGCTGTCCTCGCCGTCCACCTTGCCGCCGCGCAGGCTCCGCCGCCCCCCTCCGCTCCGGCGCCCCGCTTTGTCGTCGTCCTCGACGCGGCCCATGGCGGCAATGAAACCGGCGGCAAGCTCTCGAACGGCAAGGCGGAGAAGGACGTGACCCTGGCCTTCAGCGTGCGCCTGCGCTCGCTGCTCTCCGCGCGCGGCATCCAGGTGGTGACTACGCGCGAGGCCGACGCCACGGTGGATGGGAACGCCCGCGCCGAGACGGCCAACTACGCCGCTGCCCAGGCCTGCCTGAGCCTGCACGCAACCGAGAGCGGCTCCGGCGTGCATCTCTTTGTCTCCTCGCTTGCCCCCGCGGCGCCGACCCGGTTTGCCGCCTGGAAGACCGCGCAGGCCGGCTCGGTGACGCGCAGCCTGGCGCTGGCGGGGGTGCTCAACTCCGCGCTCGGGCACGCCGGTTTTGCCGTCACGCTGGGCCGGACCACTCTGCCCGGCATCGACTCGATGACCTGCCCGGCCCTGGCTCTGGAACTGGCCCCGGAGCGGGACTCCAGCCACAAGGTGACCGCCCTGCCCGACGACGCCGGCTACCAGAGCCGCGTGGCCGCCGCGCTGGCCGCCGCGCTCCTCGAGTGGCGCACGGAGGCCCGGTAACCATGATCCCTCGCCACCAGCGCTGGCTCTTCATCATCCTTCTGGTCACCTCGGTGGTCATGGGCACGGTGCTTTGGCGGCTGCGCGACCGCGCCCATCAGCGGCTGCTGGCTGGCGAGGACTCGGCGCCCACGCGCGCCCCCCAGGTGGCGCCCGCCGAGCAGGCCACGCTGCTGGTGGCCAGCGACCAGGACGGTTCGCTGCTTCCGCAACTCCATTCGCTGCCCCTGCCCGCCGACCCCGGCTCCCGCGCCCGTGCGGTGCTGGGAAAGCTGCTGGATCTCTACGCCGACCCACACGCCGCCCATCCGGTTCCGGGAGGCGAGAGCGGCGTGCTGGAGGTCTTCCTGCTGCCCGTCCCCGACCTGGCTCCAAAATCCGCCGCCGCCAAGGCAGCCCAGCCGGAGCAGCAATCCGCCTCGCCGCTGCTGGCCGTGGTCAACCTCTCCGGCGCCTTTGTCAGCGGCCACCCCTCGGGCATCGCCGCCGAGACGCTAACGGTCCTCTCGCTGGCCGGCACGCTGCACGCAAACCTGCCCCGCGTCACCCAGGTGCGCTTCCTGGTCGACGGCCGCACCCGCGCCACCCTCGCCGGCCACGCCGACCTCACCCGCACCTACCTTGCCGGCGACATCCAGACCCCGGAGGGCACGCGGCCGTGAGCCACCTTAGCGGCGGACCGGCATCCAGTCCTTCATTTTCTTCCCGAGTCGAAGTATGATGAGGATGGAGCAGCCATGCCACGTCCTGTCGCACACATCACGACCCCCTGGCCCTCGTTCGAGGAGATGACGAGGGATCTGGATATCCCTGTGGAACGGCAGAAAGAGCTGGACGAATTGGCCGAACAGATCTTTCAGCAGATAACGAAGGGGCAGCAAGCTGCCCACGCTCAGGCCACCGGTCGGAAAGAGAAGCCTAGGAATGCCTCCGCCGCCGCTTGAGCACAACGCAGTCTTCCTCAATATCCCGTATGACGAAGAATTCAAAAGCCTCTACGTCGCTTACGTCGTCGGACTGTCCCTTCTCGGTCTCGTTCCTCACATTGCTTCTGAGATTCCCGGCGGCGCGCGGCGTTTGGATCGTATTCTCGCGCTGATCCAGCGCTGCCGCTACTCCATTCACGATCTCTCCCGCGTCGAGGTAAGCGTCGTTTCCGATTCCGTGCCCCGCTTCAATATGCCGCTTGAACTCGGCATGACAATTACCTGGTCCGAGCTTTACCCTGACCTGCACACCTGGTTTGTCTGGGAGTCCGAGCCCTATCGCATCCAGCGATCCGCCAGCGATCTGAACGGCACTGATCCTTGTATTCATCACGGTACGGTCGAGGGCGTCTTAAGTGAGTTGCGAAGCGCATTTTGGCGCCAGGATGCTCCCCAGATTGATGAAATGGTGGATTGCAGTCGTTTCGTTCAGCAAAGACTGGACCTTGGTATCCTCGCGAAAACAGGGGGAAGCAATCCGTATTCAAAGGGTGTGTTCGAGGAGCTACGACGGCTTTCTTCCCGTTTGGCGTGGATTCTCCAGCAAACACGGACAAGACCCTCATGACCCCCACCATTGGCGTCTTCGATTCCGGCTTCGGCGGCCTCACAGTCCTGCAAGCGCTCGTGCGCCGGCTCCCGGCCGCGCGTTACGCCTTCCTGGGCGACACGGCGCGCCTGCCCTACGGCTCCAAATCCCGCCGCACCATCGCCCGCTACGCCGTCGAGAGCGCCCAGTTCCTGGTCCGCGAGCAGCACGCCGAGTTCCTGGTCATCGCCTGCAATACGGCCTCCGCGCTGGCCCTCGACGCCATCCAGGCCGCCGTCCCGGTTCCCGTCCTTGGCGTCGTCGAGCCCGGCGCACACGCCGCCCGCCAGGCCTCGCGCTCGGGCGACGTGCTGGTCATCGCCACCCAGGCCACCGTTGACAGCAAGGCCTACTCCACTGCCTGCCATGCTCGCGGCCTGCGCGGCCTGGAGCGGGCCACCCCCCTGCTGGTGCCGCTCGTCGAAGAGGGCTGGACCGACCACCCGGTTACGGCCGAGGTCATCCGCATCTATCTCGACCAGCTTGTCTCCGACGCCGCCGGCAAGGGCCTCCGCCCGGACACGCTCGTCCTGGGCTGCACCCACTATCCGCTGCTGCGGCCGCTCTTCGAACGCGCCGTGCCAGCCGGGATGCGGGTCATCGACTCGGCCGAAGCCGCCGCCGAGGCCGCCGTCCGCCTCATCAACGGACGCTATACGCCGCCGGCCCCGGAACCCGGGCGCCCCATCCTTTCCGCGCCTTCTGCGGAAGGGACCGGAGTCCCCAACCCCCAGCCGCTCACGGAAATCCTCTGCTTCGCCACCGACTCGGTGGAGAAGTTCGAGCGCCTCGGCTCCCGTTTCCTCGGCCGTCCCGTCGGCAAAGTCGGCCTCGTCGACCTCGGCGGCTGATATCCTATTGGTTGGCAGGGCCGTCTTCCCCGAACACTGAGCGCGCCCAGAGGAACTGAAACGAGAATGATCGACCTGACCGGCAAAACAGCCCTTGTCTTCGGGCTGGCCAACAAGCGCTCCATTGCATGGGGCATCGCGCAGAAACTTCACGCCGCCGGCGCCAGCCTGGCGATTACCTACCAGAACGAGCGCATGAAGATGGAGGCAGAGGACCTGATCGCCGAGCTGCCTGGCGCACAGGGCTTCCAGTGCGACGTCTCCAGCGACCAGGAGATCGAGACCCTGTTTGCCGCGCTCAAGCAGAAGTACGGCAGGCTGGACATCCTGGTGCACGCCGTGGCCTTTGCGCCGGCGGCCGACCTGAAGGGCGACTTCCTGATGACCAGCCGCGACGGCTTCCGCGTGGCCATGGACGTCAGCGTCTACTCGCTGATCGCCGTTAGCCGCGGCGCTGCCCCGCTGATGACCGAGGGCGGCTCCATCATGACCCTCAGCTTCTACGCAGCCGAAAAGGTGGTGCCGCACTACAACGTGATGGCGCTGGCCAAGGCGGCGCTCGAGTCGGCCGTCCGCTACCTGGCGGCCACCCTCGGCCCGCGCAACATCCGCGTCAACGCCATCTCCGCCGGACCCATCAAGACCCTGGCCGCCCGCGGCGTCGGCGACTTGAGCGAGATGCTCCGCTCCCACGCCGAGCGCGCCCCGCTCAAGCGCAACGTCGACCAGCTCGAAGTCGGCGGCGCCGCGCTCTTCCTTGCCAGCGACCTCTCCGCCGCTATCACCGGCGAGGTGATGTACGTCGACTGCGGCTACAACATCATGGGGTACTGAGCGGAGCCGGACGAGCGCCTACCTGACTTCCAGCGTCAGCGCGTAGATG
Organism: Occallatibacter sp.; assembly: GCA_049690595.1. GTDB lineage: Bacteria > Acidobacteriota > Terriglobia > Terriglobales > Acidobacteriaceae > Telmatobacter. The sequence goes on from JBAVMZ010000031.1 coordinate 6,235, forward strand.
TCGTTGCTGCTCATGTCGCGCAGCACGAGTGGGGCGTCGGTCGGATCGAGGCTCATCGCGAAGCCGAAGAAACCGGTCACATGCCACTCGGTCATGTCGACGACGCGCTGCTCCCTGCCGCCGGCCACCGGGACACGGAAGACGCCCTGGTCGCGCCCGTAGCGCAGAAAATAGATGAGCCGGCTGTCGTGAGAAAACCAGAGATAGTTCATGTCGCCGTTGACCGGGATGATGCGCCATTGGCCGGTCTTCAAGTCGAGAACAGGCAGTTGCGCCTGGATCTGACCACCGAAGAAGGCCGCGATATAGCGCCCGTCGGGAGACCATCGGGGCGACCACTTTCCCGCCGAGCCGGGCACGACCGTGGTTTGATGGGTGCGGAGATCGACGATGCGCAGATCCTGCTTCTCCGAAGTCACGGAGGCGGTGGGGCCCGTGGCATAGAGAACCCGCGTTCCGTCCGGCGACCAGTTTGGGTCGTGCATTTCGACTGAGTTGTCTGACGGGAACCAAAGCGGCGTTCCATCCTCAGCGGAGATGCGGTGCATGGAACTGAGGTGATCCTGGCTCGCCATGTTGAACACGATCTCTTTGGAGTCGGGAGACCAGAGGGGGTTGCCGGCGGAGTCAGGAGGCTGAGAGAGCTGCATCCGGTTGCTTCCGTCGCGATTGGCCCGCCACAAGGTGCCTTCGGGAAAGGTGACGTAGGCCACGGATTTCCCGTCGGGGGAGAACGATACGTCCTGTGCGGAAATCCCGCCGAGAAAGGGCTGCGGGCTGCCGGTCTTCGGATCGATCCGCGAGAGCTCTCCCCGCTGCGTATAGCCCATGACAAAGAGGTGCATACCATCCCTCGCGGAGAGCGGTGTACCCCAATGAATTGGCCCGTTGGTGATTTGAATGGGAACGGGGGAAGGCCGGCGGAAGAGGCTACGCCTCTCGTCGAGCGCCCAGATCTGGCCGCCTCCCCCCAGAAATAGATAGAACGCGCCGTCGCGCGTCCACCGGCCGCAACACTGGTGGGGATGTTCCTTCCAATTGGGGAGGAAGCGATGGAGACCGGAGCCATCCGCCGACATCTCCCACAAAACCTCATCCCAGGTGCTAAACCGGATGGTTTTCCCATCCGGCGACCAGGCAAAAAGTTGGGCCGCACCTACCTCGGGCACCGGCGCAACGCTGGCGAGTTTCCGCTTCGCCGTGCCGTCAGTGCGGATCATGAAGATGTCGCCGGCCGTCGTGGAGTAGATGACCGAGCTTCCGTCGGGGGAGAACTCGCCGCTATAGCCGTCATCCAGGCGCCTGGCCGCGCCACCCAGCACGGGCGCAATCCAGACGGAATAGGAGGCGTGGCCCAGTTCGATATCGCTGATGAGCACGTTCGACCCATCGGGCGAGACATCGGTAATGAAGAAGTAGGTTCCAGGGATGGCGACGGGAAGCGGGGCAAACTCGCCCCCGTTGACCCCGAGCTGGGCAATGAGGTTGGGGGAGAAGAAGTTCAGGTAGAGGCGGCTCCCGTCGGTCGCGCCCAGGCCCTTGCTCTTTCCGTCGTGCGTGATCTGGGTGTAGGCGGTAATGCGGGGCGGCGGCAGCGGACGGTGCGAGTACCAGATCGCGCCAGCCAGGCAGGCAGCCAGCACCGCTCCTCCGGCCAGCGCCCAAAGCCAAATGCGCTTGCGGCTCCCAGCCTTCCTCTCCTCGACGGGTGCAGCCGGAGGCACGGCCGGCGGCTCCGCAGTGGCCGCGGTCTGCTCCTCCCTAACTTCCACCTTGCATACGAGCCGGTACCCCACCGTGGCCACGGTCTCGATGTAACGCGGCTCGCGGGCGTCGTCGCCCAGCAGGCGGCGCAGTTGCGCGATGGCGCGGGTGAGCGAGTTCTCCGTGACCGCGGCGTCGCCCCAGACGGCGTCCAGCAATTCTTCCTTTCGGACAAGCTTCTGGGGATTGCGGAGCAGGTAGAGCAGCACCCGGAAGGCCTTGGGCTCGCAGGGCAACACCTCGCCGCCCCTGGTCAGCGTGAACTCGCGCTCGTGCACCTCCACATCACCGATGCTGAAAACAAACGACTTATTCTCCGTCATATTTTCATCACAAGGGAAAATGAAACCGTCAGAGATTCGTCAAGACCGCGTCGCGGCCTGGGGCCAGAGTGGCTTCAATGGACCGACATGGTCCAGAAGCAACCCTGTAAGGAATGCAATCAGTATGCACTCCAACCGGGGACGCCGGCAGGAAATTTGTGGCGATCCGCGAGCAGCCGTGTGCTGCAAGAACGCGACCAGCGGTCAGTTGAGGCCGCCGTGAACCAACGGAGGTTAGTTATGAAGAATCGAATCGCAAGTTTCATCGGGCTGGCTCTGCTGCTTGCGGCAGTCTCAGCTCCCGCCCAAGTCACGCAAACCGTCCAGGTGAAGGTGGCGTTCCCGTTCGTAGTGGCGGGGATGACAATGCCACCCGCTACCTATCGGATTCAGATCGTCCGGTCCTCTGGCTCCGAACTGGTCACGCTGCTCACCCCGGCAGGCGTCGCCCTGGCAACGTTGCAGGCCAGCAGCGACGATCGGCCCGGAGAGGCTGGCAGGAACTATCTGCGATTCCAGCGTGCAGGCGAGAGCTGGATTCTGCAGGGGGTGACGGCGAACGGCAAGGCGAAGCTCCTGACCATGGCCAAATCCGAGAGCGAACTGGCCAGGCTCGTACCGGCTCGTCAACAGACGCTTACCGCATCTGTCGCGGGCGCTCACTGAACCAGGCATGGTTGTCGCTTGCGTGGGACAAGCCGGGGGCATGTCCCACGCAAGGCGATCCGTCTCCACAACCTGAAACCGGCCCATGGCCGCCTGGCGAAGAGTCACCCGCCGACGCCGCCGTGCGGCCCGAAACGGGGATTCCCCAAGGAGATCTAGTCCATGTTCAGTGTGTCGATCCGTAATTCGTGGCTGGTTTGTGGCGCCCCTGCCGCCAGGGCATGGGCAGTTTCAACCCTGAAAACGATCGCCGCCACCGCCTTCCTGGCGCCCTCCTGGCGCCGGGCCGCCGCGCGTCTCGCCTCGGCCGCTTTGCTG
>JBAVMZ010000032.1:0-10472 GCA_049690595.1 Occallatibacter sp.
GTCCTGGCGGCATGGGCGGCGGCAACACCACCGGGCGCAAGTATGCCCTCAACTTCAGCGTCCAGGCGCTCAACCTCTTCAACGACATCGACTACGGCAACCCCAGCGGCACCATTGCTCCAGTCCAGGACAAGAGTACTGGCATCTGGGGACCCGGCCCACAGTTCGGCCACTCGACCTCGCTTGCCGGCGGGATCTTCTCCACCGGGTCGGCCGCCCGGCGCGTCTTCGCGCAGGTCATCTTCCAGTTCTGAGCCACACCAGATACCAAAGGGCCGGGGCAACTGCCCCGGCCTTTCCGCCTGAGCCTCTCGAAGCGCTCTGCGACTCACCCGGAGCTTCCGCCCAAAACGCCGGTTGCGGCAGGTGCGATTCGGCCCCAAACGGCGGGTTTTTGACCAAATCTCGGCCCTTTCTTCGGCAAAATCGGGCTGTCCTGTTGGCGGATTAATTAACTGATAGAAACCATATCATATTGATTCTTCTATAGATACGAAAGATAAATGCCCAAAGAAACGAAGCAAAACGCACCAGGGGGTGGGGGGGGCAAAATCCGCCCCACCAGAGCGGCTCAGGGCCGTGCCTTCCCCTCCCGTTGTCCTTGGTTCCATTGTGCGCCAGCAGCGGCGATTAAGATGCAACCCCGAGCCGTGAGCAAGGCGGGTTGAGCGCCGCGGAAAGATTCTGGGGGATGGCGAAACCCCTCAAAGCCGCCCTGCGAGGACCGAAGTCCAATTGATTCTATCGGCTTTATCGGCACAGCCGAAGATCGAGGATGAAAAGGCGAAAGCGGTTCCGTGCCTTCCCAGGTCTGAAAATCCAGGCCTGCGGCACCCATCGTTCCTGTTTTCATTCCTTTGGGTGGGCCGAAGGCCCATAGAGACACGACTGGGGCTGAAGTCGTGCCCTTCGGAAATACAACCTTGAGGGTCTCGGAGAGCGCACGGGGATCGCAAGAAGACGCGGGCGGGGACGCCCGCGCTACAGCCGGCCGGGAGGCCGGCGTTACGGCCCGCTTCGTGCGCAGCAGGTTGGCGCAGGCGGAGGGGCCTGGTACGAGGCCCGCTCCGTCCGAGTCTTTCCGCGGCCTGTCGAGCCGTTCCTTTCTTACTGCACGGCCCGGATTACGGCCGGCCCGGCTTCCGCCGTAAATGCATCGGTCAGCGAGATCACCTTCAACTGCGCCTTCACCTCTTCGAGCGTCGCCTTCGTCGTCAAGGTAATCTCGCGGCTCTCGCCTGGCAGCAGATCGAAGTAATTATCCGAGACCCGCACGTCGAGATTGCCAAAGGCGAGGTACACGCTGCGCGCCAGCACGGGCGAGCTTACCTTGACGATAACCTTGCCGTTCGGCGCCGAGGTCTCCACCTTCAACTGCGCGGGTTTGAGGTGAATCTCCTTCACCGGCGCCAGATAGACCAGGTTCCGCGAGAGCTCCGTCGCGCCTTCCTTGAGATCGGCCACGACAAAGACCCGCGAGGTAGTCGCGGCGCCCGCGTCGGTGAGCTTCTTGATCGGCCATTCGAGGACCACCTTGCTCGTCAGCGGCTCGACTGTCACGTCCTTCGACTCCTCCACCAGCACCTTGCCCTCGAAGTCCATGAGCCGCACCCGCAGCGTCGCCGGCCGCGCCTCGGTCTTGTCGCTCACCACGTAGACCTTCACCGCGCCCTGCTCCACGTGCGGCGAGACCAGCACCGGCGCGTAGAACCGCCGAGCGTAGTAGTGAAGGGCCTTCCAGCGGCCGTAGTAGTCGAGCGATGCCCAGCTCGCCACCGGCCAGCAGTCGTTCAACTGCCAGTAGATGGAGCCCATCGTCTCCGGGCGCGAGCGCCGAAAGTGCTCGGCACCGATCTTGATTCCCTCGGCCTGCAAAACCTGGCTGACATAGAGGAAGCTCGCGAAGTCCTTGGGCTCGGCGTAGTCCTTCAGCAGGTAGTTGTGAATGATGTCGTTGCCTTCGTTGTTCTTCTGGTGCGCCAGCATCACCGGGGTAAAGATGTTTGCCCGGTCAGCCGGCTCGGTGAAGGTCTCCACCGTCCGCATCTCCGGGAACGACTGGAAGCCGTACTCGGTGACAAAGCGCGCGTTATGCGTTTCGTAGGTCGAAAAGGGCACGCGGCCGTGCCAGACATCCCAGATGTGCGCGTCGCCGGTTTGGTAGTGCTCGCTGGTCGGCTCGTAGTCGGCCGAGGGCGAGCTCGGCCAGTAGGGCGTCTCCGGATTGAGGCGCGCCACCACCCGCGGCAGTATCCCCGAGAACTCGGTCAGGTAGTCCTGCCACGCCTGCAACTTCACGTCCGGCGGCAGCGCCGGCCTTCCGCCCCAGAAGAACGCGCTCTCCGTCTCGTTGTTGCCGCTCCAGAGAACGATCGACGGATGGTTCCTGAGCCGCCGCACCTGGTCCTCGGCCTCGGCCTCGATGTTCAGCTTGAAGCTGTAGAGCCCCGGCTGCCAGTCGTTACCGAACATGAAGTCCTGCCAGATCATCAGGCCGAGCTCGTCGCAGATGGAGTAGAACTCGTCGGTCTCGTAGTAGCCGCCGCCCCAGTGGCGGATCATGTTCATGTTGGCGTCGCGCGCGCCTTCGAGGACCTTGCGGTAGTCGGCCGCCGTCACGCGGTTTGGAAAACTGTCGAAGGGAATCACATCCGCGCCCTTACCGAAGATGGGAATCCCGTTGACAACCAACTGAAACGACCGGCCCCATTGGTCGGGATGCCGGTCCAGAACCACGCTCCGCAATCCAGCCTTGGTCTTACGCTCCTCGGCCGTCTGGCTGCCCGTGGCCACCTGTGCCGTGAACGCGTAGAGCGGCTGCTCGCCGTAGCCCGCCGGATACCACAGCTTCGGCTGGCGGATCTCGATCGGCAGGTCGATGGTGTTTCGCCCGGCATGGAGATTGGCCCTGGTGGTCGCCGTTGCTGCCTTGCCGTCGTCGGTGTAGTTCACAGTCACCTTGGCCGGCCCCGCGCTGGAGGCTTCCACCTCGACCTCCGCGTCCAGATGCGCCACTTCCTTGCTCACGTCGCGCTGATGCACCGCAAAGTCCGAAATCCGCACACGGTCCCAGCCCTCCAGCCGCACCGGCTTCCAGATGCCGCTGGTGACAAACCGCGGCCCCCAGTCCCAGCCGTACTCATAGGCCGGCTTGCGCAGGAAGGTCTTGGCCTCGGTCTTCGTCTTCGGCAGCCAGGGGTCCTGCTTGCCCAGCTCCTCGGCCGCCTTGATGGGCGAAGCGAAGACCACCCGCAGTTCGTTCCTGCCAGCCTTCAGCTTCGTCCTGGCCGGCACCCGCCAGACGCGGAAGCTGTTCGTCCCTTTGAGCATCTCGGCGCCGTTCAACCACACCGTCGCCGGCCCGTCGAGCCCCTCAAAGACAAGGTCCACATTGGCCCGCGCCAGCATCGCGGGCGAGACGTCGAAGCTCAGCCGGTACTCCCAGCTCTCCTGCTCAATCCACTGCAGCTTGCTCTCGTTGTCGCGATAGAAGGGGTCGGGAATCTTCTTGTTGGCGAGCAGGTCGAGGTGCACGTCGCCGGGCACCGTGGCTGCCAGCCAGCCGGCCTCCGCCTCCTGACCCTGGGCAGCCACCTGGCGAAATTGCCAGCCGTGGTCGAGCGCCAGCACGGCATTTTGCGCGCTCGGGACAGCCTTGCCCTCAGCAAAAGCGGATGTGCCTGCCAACAGGCTCACGGCCGCACAGAGGGCAACCGTGCCCCTGCGGATTTCTCTTTGAACCTTCATTGGGAATCCTCCGGAAGAATGCGTGCGCGGCTTTCCTCGCGAAACCGGCCGCCTGCGAAAACCGATGATAAGGTTACCATGTGCCGGGTACTTGGCTCCGCGTACCCGGACCTTATTTAGCAAGGGAAAAGACCCGGCTCTGCCGGAGGATACTTACTCCTTTGCAACCTGGAGGTACAGCCGCTCCCACTCCTCCGCCTTTGCCTCCATGCTGAAGCCCGCCTCGACCCGCCGCCGCGCAGAACGCCCGCGAGACAGCCGCTGCGCCTCAGTGCTTTCCATCACTATTCGCATCGCCCCGGCCAGCGCCACCGGTTCCCTTGCCGGAACCAGCCACCCCGCATCGCCCACCAGTTCCCTTACACCGCCCACATCGGTGGCCACCACCGGCTTCGCCATCGCCATCGCCTCGGCCACCGCCAGCGGCATCCCCTCCCACGCGGAGGAAAGCACGAACCCGTCCGCCGCATCGAGCAGCGCCGGCAGGTCGCGCCGCAGCCCCAGCCAGCGCACTCCCTCCAGCGACCCATGCGGGACGGCAAATCCCGCATACCGCCCCGTTGCCGAGTCCGCCGCCCCGCCCGCGACCGCCAACTGCGTGGCCGGATGCACAGCCCGCACATGCGCAAAGGCGCGCAACAGATTCGGATAGTCCTTTGCCGGGCTGATCCGGCCAGCCGCCAACCAGAGAAACTCATCGCCCAAACCGAGCTCCGACCGCATCCACGCGCGCCGCTCCGGGTCCGGTGTGAATTCTTCAAGCTCGATGCCGTTGGTCACCACGGAGACCTTAGGCGCCGGCACAGCATGGAGCCGCACGTAGCGCTCCGCCGCGGCCTGGCTCACCGCCACCGTATGCCGGCAGAGCGGGTCGGTCAGCCGGTAAGCCAGGATCCGCCGCCAGCCGCCCTCGTAGACGTTGTGAATGGTCGAAATCACCGGCGCCGGGCAGAACGGCCTGAGCAGCCGCGCCATCCCGTTGGCAAAGAAGGTGTGGCTGTGAACTACGTCCGGCCGGAAGCCGCGCAGTGTCCTGACAGCCAGCGGCAGCGCGCCCAGCAGGCCCGCAGGCGACCGGCGCATCCTCAGGTGGGTGACATCCAGATCCGTCGGCCACTGCTCCGGCCGCGGCTCGCGGAGGACAACGACCTTCACAGCGTGGCCACGCTGTGCCATCCGGGCGGCCAGGCCGAGCGTGAGGCGCTCCGCCCCGCCCATGCCCATAGATGTCAGGATGTAAGCAATCCGCATCCGTACGCGCGCACCCCTTCTCTTCGGGTGCAACGATGATACCGCGGCGGAGCAGCTCGGCATCGAGTTGCGGGTTCGCTGGCTTCATGGTCCGCCAACGGGTCACATAGGCATCCCAGTCAAGCGCGATTGCTTCTCCCGGGGCACTGTACCGTGGCCCCTTGCGGGTCTTCAACGGACCCAGTTTGTCTCACTTTTTCGCTTCGGCTTCCCGCCGGAAACCGGAAGTTTTTCGGCTTCAACAGATTCCTTGTACGGAAATCTCCGTTTAGGCTGTACAATCGCCACGAGGAGAAACATGGCCGGAGATATCCAACTCACTTGCAGCGATTGCGGGCAGGACTTTACCTTCACCGCTGCCGATCAAGCGTTTTTTTCAGAACGTGGTTACTCGACCCCCAAGCGCTGCAGAAACTGCCGTCAAGCCAAGAAAGCGGATCAGGGCGGCGGCGGTGGCGGCTACCGTTCAGCTCCGGCGCAAGGCACTCCAGTGATCTGTTCCGGCTGCGGACAGCCCACTACGGTTCCCTTCGAGCCGCGTGGCGACCGTCCGGTCTACTGCCGCGACTGCTACCAGGCCCGCAAGGGCTCCGGCGGCGGTGGCGGCGGCGGCGGCCGTAACCGGTACTAGCAAGCCGCTCTCCAGCGGATTCGAAGAAAGGGCTGCACGCTCCCGACTCTGCCGTCCGGCAGCGGCCGGAAGAAGGTTCTCTATCCGGGGAATGCGCGCAGGCCCTTGTCTTCGGATCGACATTCTCACGCCATCCTGGTTATTCTGTCTGGCCTGTGGCCAGTGCCTGGCCTCCTACTTCGACTCACCCACCTTGAACTCCGTCCACGGTCCCGACTTCATGTCCTTGAGAATCGGCTTCATCCAGCCGTACTCGGGATGGGCCGCGAGGAACGGCGCCGCCAGGAAGTCCTCGCCGCACGGATGCCCCGCGTGCCCCACCAGCGCCATCCGTCCCGCCAGGCCCGAGTCTGTCACCTTCCCCGTCACAGAACCCTCCGGATAGAACGGCTCCAAGTCCCACTCCGGCACGCCGCGCGGATCGTGGTCGATGTGCCCGCAGAGCGTTCTGCCGTCCGGTTCCACCTTCCCCGTGTAGCTGTCCACGTGGTCGGAAAGGAACTTCTCGGCCATCTCGAGGTCGATCCGCCCGCGCGCCTCTTCCACGCGCTTCTCCGCCGTCACTCGCCGTGCATTCGGCGAACTCATCCGGTTCTTCGCGTCAAATCCGTCTGTCTCAGTGCGAATCAGCTCCGGGTCCCGCGCAAAGTTCGAGCTGACGAAGTACCCGTCGCGCGTGGTCCACATTGGCGTGTTCTTCAAACCCAGCTCCAGGTAGGCAATCTCCCCGGTCTTCCGATCGCCGATCAGCCAGTCGTTCGCATAGCCGCCGTTGTTCCCTTCCCTGAGAAGCGCCACGTACTCGGCGATCGAGCCCGCATACTGCAGGGCCTTGCGCGAGCGCACAAACTCGGGCTTGCCGTCCGGATTCCAGCCCTCGAACTGCGTAATTGTCGTCTCGGTCACCATCAGTCCGGCATCGTTCACGCCAAAATCGTCCTGGCTGGTGATCACGCCCGGCTCGCCGTCCATCAGAATCCGGTGGCCCTTCGCCGGCTGGATGTCGAAGATCACCGTCCATCGCGCGCCGTCGGCATAACTCGACCAGTTGTTGTGCGCGATGACGATCTTGCCGCCCCGGGTGTAGCTGCCCGTGGCGATAAAGGCCGAGCAGTGCCCCTCGGGATGAATCGGCGGCGCGTTCTCCGCGTGCTGGCGCTTGTTGAGCCAGGGCACGTAGTACTGCGGCAGCTCGATGCCGCCGTTCAGCGCCACGATATCCCAGACGTCCAGCTTGCCGCCCTTCGATTGGACGCCCTTGGCGATCCCTTCCAGCTCCTGCTGGTACTCGGCGTCGATGCGCGGCCACAGCATGGTCCGTGCCGCCTTGCGGAAGAAGACCCAGTTGCGCCGCGTCGAGTGCGTCGCCTCGACCCGGACCACGTGGACCAGGTCTTCGATCTCGGCTGCCAGCAGGCTGCCGTGCTCGAAGCCGATCTCGGCCGGGGTGCCCCCCAGGTGCACGTAGGTCCAACCGCCGCGTTCGAAGCGATAGCCTTTCCGGGCGCCTTGCGCACCTGCGAGAAGGGGGCAGCAAGCGAGAAGGGCGAGAGACAGAAAGAGGATAAAGGCGCGCGGCCTGGGCACGGTGGGACCTCCGGGTTTTCCCGAAGATACCACGCGTCCTTCCAGCCCCGCCAGCGCGCCTAGCGCTTCTTGCCCGGCTTTCCCGCAGGCTTCTTCGGGGCCGGTTTCGGGGCCGGCTTCGTTGCCTTCACCGGCTTGGGCGCCGACTGCTTCTTCGCTGGGGCGGGCTTCGGAGCTGGCTTGGCAGCCTTCTTCGCCACGGGCTTGGCTGCGGGCTTCGCAACTGGCTTGGGGGCCTGTTTGTGCGGAGCAGGCTTCTTGTCCGCAGGGGGCGCAGCTTTCACCGCCGGCTTCGCCGCGGGCACAGCGGGCTTCGCTACAGGCTTGGCGGCTTCGATGGGCTTCGCCGGCACCTTTGCCGGAGCTTTCGCCGGAGCCTTTGCCTTCGTCTCCGGCGCCGGCTTTACCGGCTTCACCGGCGGAGCCACCGCGGCGGGCGCCTTTTCGGGCTTGGCAGGAGGCTCTTTCGGCGCGACCACCGCCGGTTCGGGAGGGGCGGCCTTGGCCGCCGGCCGTGGAGCGCGCTTTCCCGGTTTCACTTCCGGCGCCGGCTCGCGCTCTGGCTCCTCGGTCTCTTCCTCGTCGTCTCCGTCGAGATCCGCCTCGGCCTCGCCGAGCCCAACCAGGTCCACCTTGGGAAGCTCCATTTCGAGGTCAATTTCCTCGTCGTCGCGGCCAATCTCGTCGAGATCGTCCTCCAAAACCTCTTCTTCCTCTTCCTCGTCGAAGGCGCTCTCCTTGACCTTGGCTTCGCCGCGCTTGGCGCGCGGACGCTTGACCGAGACCTGCGGCGGTGGAGCGGGCGGCGAATGGGGCTCCAGGAACGCCCGCATCTCCTCCGGCGCCGTCAACCGCCCGTCGATGAGCTCCAGGAAGACGCTCTCCACCACCTCGTTGTAGTTGGCCAGCTCGGGCGTGATGCGCATCTCCAGCATCAGCGCGTACGGAGTGCGCTGCCGCACCTCCGGCCAGACCTTGAGGAAGTTCTGATAGCGCTCCTTGACCGCACCGTCCTTCGTAGTAAAACCAAGCCAGAGAACCGCTTCCGGATCGTAACAACGAAACAGCTTGAAACAGATGGAAGGCTGCTGGTTCTCTTTCGCCAGCAACATCTTGGCAAATCCCGCGGCCATCGCGTCCAGCGAGTTCCACTCCTCGACGAAACCCGGCCGGAGCATCAGCTTCTTCAGCGCGGCCAGATCCTTGGCGGGCATCTTTGCCGTCAGCAGTTGCATTTGCGCCGCCGACATATCGGCGTGAACCCCCTGCACCAGCAATTCCACCGCCTGCTCGTGCAGCAGGTTCAGCTTCTCTTCGTCGGCCCGCGCCACCGTCCACGCCGGAAAGAGCACCTTCATCCAACCCTCGGCCTCGTGGGCCGCCAAAACCTTCAGCCCCTCTTCCTCGTGGCCGATCTGCTCCAGCTCCCGGCTGCGCGCCAACGGTGAGAGGTGCTCGATCACCCCTTCGTCCCGCGCGTTCTGGTAGCGGGTCTGGGTCTTCGGGTCCATCTCCCAACCCAGCCGGGTCATGTACCGGGTGGCCCGGATCATCAGGGAGGGCTCATCCAGGAACCCGTAGTTGGAAACCAGCCGCAATGTCCGCGACTCGATATCCGCGGCCCCGTTCAGCGGGTCCATCAGCAGGCCAAACGAACCCTCGTTCAGCGAGATGGCCATCGCGTTCACGGTGAAGTCGCGCCGGCGCAGGTCCTCCTGAATGGAGGCGGGATGGTAGGCCGGCTTACCCGGCTTGGGATACTCGGTGCGGTGCGTGCTCACCAGGTCCACGCGCACGGTGCCTGGAAAACAGAGATAGAGCGAGCGCGAGGCCTCGTCTTCTCCCCACACTTTGCCGCCCAGTTTCTCAATTGTTTTCTTCAGCTTGAGCGCGTTTCCATGAACCGCTACTTCCAGTTCGCGCACGGCGTGGCCGCTGGTGAGATCGCGCACCGCGTCGCCGGTCAGAAACAGAATCGTGCCGGCCTCCCTGGCCGCCTCGCGCAGCTGCCGCAGGGCATGCTGCTGGTCGGCCGAGAGCCGGTTTTCCAGAAGATAGATGTAGTCGGGCATTTGCCGTCCCTGCCTGGGATCCGTAGACTTCCGCCCCAAGTACCTGATGCTGTTCAGCTTATCTGGCACCCGGGGAGAGCTTGCAAAGCAGTACCTTAACACAAACCCAGGTAAATGGCTATAGCAGTTCCATTTTTACTGTGGAGTGAAATCAGAACTTCCAAGTCAAGAGAACGTCAGCCCGCGCGGACGGGGGAATGGTACGTCCATTGTGGAACCGATCGAGGCACCTTCCGCCCTTTTTCCGTCCCGGGCGCCCTCCGCCCCGTGCGACAATCCAGAACGATGGCCTCGCAGCGCAAGCCCGTGATTGTGCGCCGATTGACCCGCGAACTCTCCTTCGGTTACGCCGGAGCGCGCTTCGGCCAGCAAACTCCCGAGCTGGAGATTCTCGGCCTCGACGGCAAGGTCCTGCGCATCCCCTGGGACGAGATCAAATGGGTCTGTTACGTTCGCGACCTGCCCGCCAATCCCGCCGAGGCGGTCAACCCGGAGCGTCTGCTGACCAGGAAGTTCTCCATCCGCCCGCGCACGCCGGGGCTCTGGCTGCGCCTCACGCTCTCCGACGGCGAGGAACTGGAGGGCATTGCCGCCAACGACCGCTCACTCGTGGACGGGGCCGGCCTGATGCTCACGCCGCCCGACACCCGCTCCAATACCCAGCGCATCTACATCCCCCGGCAGGCCATCGCCACCCTCGAAGCCGCCGCCCTCATCGGCGCCACCGCCTTCAAGCGCCCGGCGCCTGGACCGCTCCGCGAGCAGCCCGGTCTCTTCTCCCGCGAGCCCGACGCAGGCTGACCTCCGCCGCTTCCCTCGGCTGTTTCCGGTACAATTCTAGCGATGAAACTAGGTGAGCTGGCAACCAGGCTGGGCGCGGAACTGCGCGGCAATGCGGAGATCGAGATCACGGGCGTCCGCGGCATCGAGGAGGCTGGCCCCACCGAGGTCACCTTCGTCGCCAACCCCCGCTACGCGGGACTTGCCCGCAAGACCCACGCCGCCGCCATCCTGGTCGAACCCGGCTTTCCCGAGATTGAAGCGGCCACCCTGCGCATGAAGAACCCCTACTACGGTTTCTCGCGCGCGCTCGGCCTCTTCTACCAGCCGCCGGCGTACCCGCCCGGCATCCACCCCACCGCCGTCCTCGACCCCACGGCCGAGATCGGCGAGGACGCGCACAT
>JBAVMZ010000033.1:0-7491 GCA_049690595.1 Occallatibacter sp.
GGCGTGGAGCGGCAGCCAGTGGAGCAGCCGGCGCCGGCCGCGACCGCCTCCAGAATCGGCAGCAGAGCCTGGCCGCGCAGCGTGGAGTGGTCGGCCGCGCTCAGTTCGCCGATCGCGATCTCGCGGACCTGCTCGAAGCCCTGCAGCATGACTTCCATGTTCGACTGAACGACGGCCTCGCCGAGCTTGCCGAACTTCTTCTGGTACTGCTTCATCACCACGTCGCGGTACTGCTCCTGGGTGATGCCGAACTCGGCCAGCAGCGTGGAGACGCGGAAGAAGGCGCCGAGGAAGGCGTTGCCCTGCATGCGGAGCTGCAGGTCGGCGCGGTCGGTGGCTTTGCGCGCAATGGCGAAGCCGGGCAGGGTGAAGACGCGAATCTTCTTGTCGATGATTTGCCGGCGCGCCCAGATGGGAAGCTGCTGCCAGGCATTCTCGCCGGTCTGGTCGGACTCCCAGACGAAAGCGCCGCCCTCGGCCATGCCGTCGAGAGGATTGCAATGAGTAAAGGCCTTGGGGTCGCAGCAGAGAACGGTGGTCACGTGGCGCAGGTCGCAGTTGACGCGGATGCGATCCTTGGCGGCCACCATGAAGTAGCTGGTGGGCGCGCCCTTCTTCTCCGAGCCGTACTTGGGATTGGCGCTGACGTGGATGACCTCCTTCGGGTTGCCAAAGGCGTCGCGCTCCCCGTCGCGTTCGAAGATCAGGTCGTTGAGGTCGCCGAGGATGGCGCCCAGGTTCTTGCCGGTGGTGATGGCGCCCCAGCCGCCGATGGAGTGGAAGCGCACAGCCACAGCGCCCTCGGGCAGCAGCGAAGGCTTCTCGTCGGCGACGACGTCGTAAGGATGGTCGATGCCGAGCACGAAGAAATTGACGCCGTCAGCCGCGGTCTTGCCGTCCTTGCGGGCGCGGCCCTGGGTGGCGTACTCGTAGGCGCCGATCGAGTGCTCGGGGCGGAAGTCGCGCGAACCGAGGCCGTAGCTGGCGGAGAAGATGCGCGGCACGTCGGCGAGCGTGAGCGCGGGCAGGCCGGCCGTGCCTTGCAGGGCCTTCGAAATCGCGGTGCGAATATCGCGGGTGAGCGGGTTGTCGCCGGCCAGCGGCTCGTCCGTGCGCTCAAGGATGAGCACGTTCTTCTTGCCCTTGAGCGCGGCCACGATGGCCGCCTCGGGGAAGGGTCGGATGACGTTGACGTGGATGGAGCCGACACTGGCCGACCGCGTCTGGCGCAGGTAGTCGACCGCGGCCTCGATGTTCTCGGCGGCCGAGCCGAGCGAGACGAATACGGTCTCGGCGTCCTCGGTCCTGTGTTGGCTGAGGAGGCCGTAGCGGCGGCCGGTCAGCTCGCCAAACTCCTGGTAAGCGGCCTCGAGGAAGTCGAGGATGGGCTCGGCAAAGTTGTTGCGGCGCGCGATGACGCCGTTCATGTAGTGTTCCTGGTTCTGCACCGGACCCAGCAGCACCGGGTTGGCCAGGTCGATCATCCTGGGCACGCGGCGGCGGGTTGCGCCGAAAAGCACTCGCTGCGCCTCGGTGGGGCAATCGATTACGTCGTCGGGCGCGCCGAGGAACTCGCGGATCAACTCCGATTCGTGCTTGTAGAAGGTGCGCTCCAGGTGCGTCGTCAGGAAGCCGTCCATGATGTTCATGCCCGGCGTCAGCGAGAGCTCGGTGACCCTGCGCAGGATGAGCGCCTGGTCGGCGGCCTGCTGCGCATCCTTGCCGAAGAGCATGATCCAGCCGGTATCGAGCGCGCCGTAGATATCGTCGTGGCCGCAGTGCACGTTCAGCGCGTGCTTGGTCAGCGCGCGCGCGCCCACTTCGATCACCATCGTCGAGCCTTTGCCCGGCGCGTGATAGTACTGTTCCACGCCGTAGACCACGCCCTGGCCGGAGGTGAAGTTGACTACGCGCTTGCCGCAAACCGAGTGGGCAATGGCACCGCCCTGGGCCGCATGCTCGCCTTCGGTCTCGATGGCGATGGTGTTCTGCCCGAAGACGTTCAGGTGGCCCTCGGCGTAGGCCTGCTGGAAGAGCTCGCCGCCCTCGGTGGAAGGCGTAATGGGATAGAAAACGCCGGCGTCGGCCACGCGCGTCTCGGTGTGGTACGACACGAGCTGGTTCCCGTTGGCAGTGACCCGAATGCCGGGATAGCGAGCAGCGACCGTCATATTGATCTCCCTTGGTCGATCGAAAAGCTGATGCAAAAAACTGTTGATTCTCCGGGGGAGCGCAGCGTGCGGCTCGTGCGGACCCCGGGCTGGCAAACTCACCGGAAACAAGCAAATAGTTCGATGGTCCGCGGCCTCAAACACGGGAAGCGGCGCGGAAGGGCGTGTCGATGTGTCTATCGAAAGGCAGCAGTAGCCCTTCTGAACGGAGCACAGGCGGCGTTCCGCCGCAATGGCGAACAAATTTCCCACACAAGTGTAATGGCCCGCGTGGAGAATAGGGAACCCGGGGAAGAGGCGCCCACGCGCGGAAGCAGCCTGAATTTCAGTATGCACCTTACCGCTGGGACAATTTATCGCATGGTGGTACTCGGGTGTTTTCCCTCCGCACGCCCCCTGGGTTCCGCTCCGCCCCGCCACGCACTATACTTGGACCGGCTTTGCCGATGGACACAATGCACGCCGCCAATTCCCAACCCGAGCCGCGCTTTGCCACCTATCCCAGTCTCCGCGACCGGGCAATCCTCATCACCGGCGGTGCCACCGGCATTGGCGCCTGTCTGGTGGAGCACTTCGCCCGGCAGGGAGCCCGGGTGGCCTTCTTCGACGTGCAGGACGAGCCGGCGCATGCGCTGGCCGCGGCGCTCGCCGCCGAGGGCTGTCCCCCGCCGCTCTACCTGCACAGCGACCTGACCGATCTCGATGCGCTGCGGCGCGCGGTGGACGAGGCGGTGGCCGCGCTGGGCACGGTGGACGTGCTGGTGAACAACGCCGCCAACGACCAGCGCCACCGCATCGAGGACGTGACCGCGGAGTTCTGGGAGCAGTCGATCGCCACCAACCTCCGCCCGCAGTTTTTCATGATCCAGGCGGTGCTGCCGGCGATGCGCGCGGCCGGCCACGGGTCCATCGTCAATATGAGCTCGATCTCGTGGATGATTCCGTCCACCGGCGTGCCGCTCTACGTCACGGCCAAGGCCGGAATCGTGGGCCTGACGCGAACCCTGGCGCACGAGCTCGGCGGCGCAAACATCCGTGTCAACGCCGTGCTGCCCGGCGCCATCGCCACCGAGAAGCAGAGGCGGCTGGTCTACACCCCCGAGTACAAGGCCGAGATCATGGCCGCGCAGGCCATCCAGCGCGAGATCCTCCCCGAAGACGTGGCGCGGCTGGTGCTGTTTCTGGCGGCCGACGACTCGAGCGCCATAACCAACCAGAGCTACATCGTGGACGGGGGCTGGGTGTAGGGGCAGGGATTCGGGATCAGAGGGCCAGAGGGCGCGGCGATGGCTTAAGATGCTTCGGGGGATCAAATCGCCATGCCATTTGCCGCGAAAACCAGCCGCCTGTTTCTGAACCTTGCCGTATTTGTAACCGTTTGCTTGGCTTTCCTCTCCGGCCGCACCGCGGCGCAGACCGCCGAGCAGGCGCAGCAGATTGTGGCCGCGCTGCCTGCCGAGACGCACGCCGTCATCGACCGGCTCTCCAGTCTGCACGAGCTGCCCGACGGCGCCTGGAAGATGCACGCCGGCGACCTGGCCCACGGCGAGGCCGCAAACCTGGACGAGAGCGGCTGGCAGCCCATCGCCCGCGACACCAAGGCGTCCAACGACGCCGTCTGGTTCCGGCAGACCTACACCGTGCCGCGGACGCTCCATGGCTACGACCTGACCGGCGCGCGGATCTGGTTCCAGTTCCACGCCAACGCCAACGGGCCCATGCCGCAGATCCTCTACTTCAACGGGCGGCGCACGGCCATGGGCGACGACCTGGAGCCGGTGGTGCTCTTTGACGATGCCCGGCCCGGCGACAAGATCGTCGTCGCCGTCAAGCTGCTGCACACCGTGGACACCAAGAACTTCCAGGGCGCCACGCTGAAGATCGACTTCCCGGAGAACCGGCCGAATCCCGAGGACCTGTGGAAGGAGCTTCTCTCGGCCGCGCTGCTCGTCCCGGCGCTCGCCCCCGGCGACCAGGGCAAGCTGGCCACGCTGACCGTGGCTATCGACGCGGTGGACTTGAAGGCTCTGGACGCGGCCGACCAGGCAAAGTTCGACGCGAGCCTCAAGGCCTCGCAGGCAAAGCTCGAAGCGCTCCGCCCGCTGCTCGAACAGGTGACGCTGCACCTGACCGGCAACTCGCACATCGATGCGGCCTGGCTCTGGCCGTGGACCGAGACGGTGGACGTGGTCAAGCGCACCTTTGGGACGGCGCTCCAGCTCATGTACGAGTATCCGCAATACACGTACAGCCAGTCGGCCGCGGCCTATAACGAGTGGATCGCCGAGAAGTATCCGGACATGAACGCCGAGATCGCGCGGCGAATCAAGGAAGGCCGCTGGGAGATCGTGGGCGGCATGTGGGTCGAGCCCGACCTGAATATGCCGGACGGCGAGTCGCTGGTGCGGCAGTTGCTGGTCGGCAAGCGGTGGTTCAAGCAGGCCTACGGCGTGGATGTCCGCATCGGCTGGAACCCGGACAGCTTTGGGTATACGTGGCAGTTGCCGCAGATCTACAAGAAGAGCGGCGTGGACTACTTTGTGACGCAGAAGATGGCCTGGTGCGACACCAACCAGTTGCCCTTCAAGTTCTTCTGGTGGCAGTCGCCGGACGGCTCAAAGGTGCTGGCCTACTTCCCGCACGACTACGCCAACGACAACCTGAACCCGGTCAGGCTGGCGCGCGACTTCACCATCGCGCAGAAGCAGGCCACCGGGCTGCCGGCCATCCTGGACCTCTACGGCATCGGCGACCACGGCGGCGGCCCGACGCGGGCGATTCTCGACGAAGGCTTCCATTGGGCCGGTCCGGGCCACGTGACGCCGAAGATCGAGTTCGGCATGGCGCAGCCCTACTTCACAGAATTTGAGAAGAAGATCGCGCCCGAGAGCCCGGTGTGGGATTACAAGTCCATCGCCAAGGGCTATACGGCACCGGCGGCCGTGCCAGGGATGGTCTCGATTCCGACGTGGAAGAGCGAGCTCTACTTCGAGTACCACCGCGGCGTGATGACCACGCAGGCCAACCACAAGCGGGGGATGCGCGAGGCCGAAGTCAATGTATTGAACGCCGAGAAGTGGGCTTCGCTGGCCTGGCTGGACGGCAAGGCTTACCCGGCGGCGGAACTGACCGAGGACTGGAAGAAGGTGCTGTTCAACCAGTTCCACGACACAGCGGCTGGGTCCGGCATCGGCGTGATCTACAAGGACGCGGCGAAGGACTACGATGTGGTGCGCTTCTCCACCAGGACGATCGGCGATGCGGCCTTGGGTAAGTTGAGCGAGTCAATCAACACGGAGACTGACGGCACACCCGTAGTGGTCTTCAATCCGCTTGGCTGGGAACGTTCGGGCGCGGTAACCGTGCGTTTGCAGGGCAAGGGCAAGGCCTTCGACGCAACCTTGCTCGCCGAGCACGTACCGGCGATGGGCTACAAGGTTGTTTATGTCGGAGGGAAGACGCATACGGACTACTTCGGCGGCGCGATGGCCACTGAAAGCGGAAATACAATCTCCCTCGATACCAAGCGCGTTCACCTATCTTTGGATAAAACGACAGGTTGCATCACGAGCCTCTCAGCCGCCAAAAAACAAGAGACCATTGCGCCGAACTCTTGCGGCAACCAGTTGCAGTTCTTCAAGGACACACCGAAGGACTACGACGCGTGGAACGTCGATCCGGGGACATTCGATATTGCGCCGACGACAATTGCAAAGGCCGATTCAGTTGAAGTTGTTAAGACAATTCAACGAGCCGACTTCATTCGAGTTACTTACCATTGGCAAGCTTCGAAATTCGTACAAACAATTTCGATTCCGGACGAGGGCGACCAGGTGGATGTGGAGAACGACATCGACTGGCACGAGTCGCATGTGTTGCTGAAGGCGGCGTTTCCGCTGGCGGCTACCAGCGACTTTGCCACCTACGAGATTCCCTACGGCTCGATCGACCGGGCGACGACACGGAACAATAGCTGGGAAAAAGCCCAGTTCGAGGTGCCTGCCATGCGCTGGGCCGATCTGAGCGGCGCGGGGCCGGACGGCAAGGTGCACGGGCTTTCGGTGATCAACAACTCGAAGTACGGGTACGACGCGGTGGGGAACCTGCTGCGGCTGACGCTGCTGCGCTCGCCCAAGTGGCCGGACGCGGAGGCCGACATGGGCCACCACCACTTCCACTACGCGCTCTATCCGCACGCGGGGACGTGGAAGGACGCGCTGACGGTGCGGCACGGGTACGAGTTCAACTATCCGCTGACGGCGGTGGTGACGACGGCGCACGCGGGCTCGCTGCCGCCGGCGCACTCCTTTATCTCGGTCGGCCCGGAGAACGTGGTGCTGACGGCGGTGAAGAAGGCCGAGGACGCCAAGGGCCTGATCCTGCGCATGTATGAGTGGGCGGGCAAGGACTCGACGGTGGAGATTCACCTGCCGGCGGGCGCGACCGGGGCCACCGTGACCAATATGCAGGAGACGCCGGAGGGCGCGGGGCTGACGGTGACGGGCGATGTGGTGAAGGCGCCGATCCATCCCTACGAGATCCTGACCATCCGCGTGGACTACCCGAACGGCGGGCCGAAAGAGTAGGAAAGGCGCAGGAAAAGCCGAAAAAGGGGCCGATTCCGGCCCCTTTTTCATGCGGTCTCGAGAGGCGCCAGCGACCTGCGGGGCGGCGAGTGTCTTGCTTGTAACTCTTGTGGTATGTTTGCCTTGCGATTCCACTACAGGTCCGTCGCACTGTCTTGCTGTCAAACTGTCAAACTGTCGTACTGTGGCGGATCGGCGCCGAGGGCGTGATGGCTAACTAGTTGAAAACAGGTTAGTTGCTACTTGGGGGAACTGTGCTGGCGTACTTAGACAGTGCAGAGGTGGGGAGGGGTCCCGGTAGAAGGCGTGGACCGGGCAGGTTCCTGATTCGGCAAGACGCGGGGATTTGGGGGCAGGGGCCATGGTTCGATAGTGCGCGATTCAGGGGAAATGCGATGCAAAGCGGTCCCGGCGCAAGAGCCCACCGTTGATTTGGAGGCGTCTTGCGGCTGAACAGGCTGCGGAACAATCCCGGAGGGATGGGGAAAGTCGCGCGAAGACCAACCCGCAGGGGCTGAAGCCTGATTGATTCTATTGGATTTATCGGCACGACTGAAGTCGTGACCAGGAAGAAACAAATCCGGTGGCTGGCCGGCAACGAGTGCGGGCGAGGACGCCCGCACCACAGCCGGCCAGGAGGCCGGCGCTACAGTTTCATGCGCCGCGGGTCCGAGACGCCGGTGGAGGACTAGAAAGAAGCAAATCCGATGGCTCGTCGAGGGCGAGCGCAGGCG
>JBAVMZ010000034.1:0-4837 GCA_049690595.1 Occallatibacter sp.
CCCCATCCCCCTTTCCACAGTTTCAAGGTTTCTGTGCTACGAATGATAGTATCTGTAATAATATCAACAACATACAGATAGACTCTACTAACTCGTCAGTCAATATACCAGTCCATTTTGTACGAAAAGTAGCCGCTTTTGTGGCGAAAAAACTGGGGAATCACCTCCGTCGTTGACTGCTCCACTATCCACTTGGCAAGCTGGTTCGGATCGCGCGGTTGTTTGCCCTTGCGCGTGCCCTGCCCCTCGGCGTCGCCGTGGAACTGCGCTCAGGCCGCGTGCTATCCTCAGCGCAGCGGGTCTTCCATGCACAAGCGCGCACCCCGAGCGGTCATCGCCATTCCGGCGTCCCGTCGCTGGTCGCGCTCCCGTGCGCGCATCATTTGTCCGCGCAAGCACCTGCGCGTGCTGCCTACCCGCACTCGACCTAGCCTCTTCGGCGGCGATTAGTTTCCCGGCCGCCGAAGATCCTCCCGCGCCCTCGGACCCTCAGGGGTCCCGTGGATCGACAGCCCCTAGGCGACCTGGGGTCAAAGGCCGCGCCCCACCCGCAGCCATCGCGCTGGGCCGCAACCGAATCCGACGAGGAGAAAAGATCATGACCAGGCAGGAAATGCACGCGCAATACGGACCAAAGCTGGTGTGTCCGCTTCCCGGGCCCCGCGCCCAGGCCGCCGTCGCCGCCGACGACCGCCTCATCTCGCCCAGCTACACCCGCTCTTATCCGCTCGTCGCCAAAAGTGGCCGCGGCATCCGCATCACCGACGTGGACGGTAACGAGTTCCTCGACTTTGCCGCCGGCATCGCCGTCACCTCCACCGGCCACTGCCACCCTGAGGTCGTCGCCGCCATCCAGAAGCAGGCCGCCGAGCTCATCCACATCTCCGGCACCGACTTCTACAACGAGCCGCTCACCGACCTCGCCGAACGCCTCTCCGCCATCGCCCCCATGCCCGGCCCGCACCGCTTCTTCTACGGCAACTCTGGCGCCGAAGCCGTCGAGTGCGCCCTCAAGCTCGCCCGCTATCACACCGGCCGCCAGAACGTCATCGCCTTCCTCGGCGCCTTCCACGGCCGCACCATGGGCGCTCTTTCGCTTACCGGCTCCAAGCCGCAGCAGAAGCGCCGCTTCTCGCCGCTTGTCCCCGGCGTCACCCATGTCCGCTTTCCCTACGCCTACCGCGGCTGCACCGGCGGCGCGCAGGAAGAGGAGGCCTTCGCCCTCGGCTGCGCCCGCTACATCGAAGAGAAGCTCTTCAAGACCATCCTGCCGCCTGAAGAAGTCGCAGCCATCTTTGTCGAGCCCATCCAGGGCGAGGGCGGCTACGTCGTCGCCCCCACCAACTTTCTCCAGGAACTCCGCGCCATCTGCGACCGTCACGGCATCCTCCTCGTCGCCGACGAGGTCCAGTCCGGCGCCGGCCGCACCGGCAAGTGGTGGGCCATCGAGCACTCCGGCGTCCAGCCCGACATCGTCTGCATGGCCAAGGGCATCGCCAGCGGCATGCCGCTCGGCGTCTGCATGAGCCGCGCCAGCGTCATGAACTGGGTCCCCGGCTCCCACGCCTCCACCTTCGGCGGCAATCCCGTCTCCATCGCCGCCGCTCTGGCCACCATCGACATCATCGAGCGCGAAGGCATCGCCAACGCCGACCGCGTCGGCGGCCTGATGCTCGAGCGGCTGAACGGCTGGAAGGAGACGCACCCGCTCGTCGGCGATGTCCGCGGCCGCGGCCTCATGATCGGCATCGAACTGGTAAAGAACAAGGCCACCCGCGAACCCGCAACCGCCTTGCGCAACCGAATCGAGACCCTGGCCTTCGAGCGCGGCCTCATGATCCTCGGCTGCGGCGAGACCTCCATCCGCCTCTGTCCGCCGCTCATCGTCAACGAGCACGAGGCCATGGTCGCCCTCGACATCCTCGAAGAGTCGCTCGCCATCGTCGAGCTGGAGCACGCCCACGCCGAGTCTCTGGCCACCGCCTGAGTCAACACGGCAACGCCTCCATCCCGACGCAAAAAACGGGCCGGCCGCCAGGATTCATTCCTGGCTCGCCGGCCCAATCTGTCCATCCTTGGCTCTGTTCGGCCCTTCTCCGATCAGGAGAGCTTCTCGTCGATCCCCACCTTGGCGATCTCCGAGGTCCGGTGCGCCGCCCGCTCCAGGTTGTGCGCCATCTCCTGCGTCGCCAGATGCTGCTCTTCCGCCGCCGAGGCCATCTGGTGCGAAAGCCCTGACAAATCCTCCGTCTGCCTGGCGATGCTGTCGATCGCCGTCATCGCCGTGCTCACATCCACGCCGATGGCCGTCACCTTCGCCTGAATCTCGGCCGTGGCCGACGCCGTCTGCTCAGCCAGCTTCCTCACCTCGCTGGCCACAACGGCAAACCCTTTGCCGTGCACTCCGGCGCGCGCCGCCTCGATGTTGGCATTCAGAGCCAGCACGCTGGTCTGCGTCGCGATTGAGGCAATCAGCTCCGCCACCTTGGCCACCCCGCTGCTCGACGTCTTCAGGCTCTGGATCGCGTTCTTGCTGTCGGCGCTCGCCCTCCGCGACTTCTCCGCCGCCTGCGATACCTCCGCGGCGTTCCTGGCGATCTCCGCAATGCTCGACTCGATCTCGTGCGTCGCCGTCGCCACCATCTGCAGATTGCCGTTCAGGTGCTGGATGTCGTTCCGCTGCGCCTCCTGTGCCTGCTTCAGAGCCTCGATCGTCTGCTGCGTGCTCGCGCCCCAGACCACCACCGCGCCCAGGTACTCGCCGCGCTCGTTCGTCATCGGCTCAACGTTCAGATCCAGCTTCAGCGGCCCCAGCGCGATCGTCGCCTTGTGCGGCAGCTCATGCGCGCCCCGCGGATGCTTCGCGCCTACGATCCGGTCGATCTTCGCCGGGTTACTGTGAAAGATGTGGATCGAGTTGCCGACCAACCGGTCGACCGGTACTGGCAGGTGCTCCTGAAGCCCCAGCAGCGTCCGCCGCGAACTCCGGTTGATGTAGCGCAGGATCAGCTCCCGGTCGCAGAACATCGCGTTCACCGGCAACGCGTCCATGGCATATTGAAAGCTTCGATCCACCGCCTGCTCCGGCGCAGCTGCCTCCGCCACGACAATACCCGCCACGGCGGGCGGTGGCGTAACACTCCGTTGCGAAAACAGCCCTCCGAGCATCCCATGAGCCATACCTCTTCTCCCTTCTGGAGCAACCTCACAGCCTCTTCCAGCTTCATCGGAGAGGGGAGCGGTTGAATACAGATTGCTCAGTTGCCGGCCACTTGCATTCCCGGAAAGAACCGGCGCCTCCCACTTTGGAAGCCCCGCCCGAAGCCAGCAAAACCGCGTCTTTGCTTGCCCGCATCTCTGCAGAGCGTTTGGACCCGCGAACGGCAATCAAAAGTGGCGCCGGCCTCCCGGCGGGCTTTAGCGTGGGTCTCCTGACCCACGCTCCGCGATTCCAAATGGGCACAAACGCGTGGGAAATACACCGACCGCTCAATCCTGGGAGACATGCGGGCCAGCCGCCAGCGCCCGCCACGCACCCGCACCCTCCCGGTGCCTTGCGCCCGGCGCCTCCGCCGTGGACAATGGTCTCCCATGGGCTTGCTTGCGCGGTCGTGGATCGGCATGGAAGAAAGGGCGCTCGATGGACTGGCCGGTTTCGCGCGCCGCCATGTGGCCGAGTGGAAGAATATGCCGCAGCATCTCTTCACCGGTCACCAGGGCGAGCGGGCCGCCTTCTTCCACCTCCGCCGCACCGGTCACATCGTGGTGGCGCGGCGATGGTCCTCGGGCAGCGTTCCCGGCGACATCGACCTCATCGCCTGGAAGGACTCGCTGCTCTGCTTCATTGAGGTGAAGACCCGCACCGGCCACGGCCTCACCCCGGCCGAGTTCGCCGTCGACGCGCACAAGCGCCACATGATCCGCCGCCTGGCGCGACACTACATCCGCCAGCTACCGCAAGAGGTGCCGCCCCAGGCCCGCTTCGATGTCCTCAGCGTCTATCTGCTGCCCGACGGCACGCGCGAGTTCTTTCACTTCGAAAACGCCTTCGGCTGGGACGAGCAGCGGCGCGAATAGGTGCCGCCAGGCTCACCACGTCGCGTTACGGCTAGGTCTCTGACCGCTTGGTTTTGCACCATTTCCGTGCCCCATCCTTTCGCTTTTTTCCGGCGAAAGGGTGGGAAACCACGAATGCCAAAGAACGAAATCATTTGGTCAGAGACCTAGCCCGCTTAATAATCTGGGTTAAGACCATGCTGCGCATCTACTTTCTGCAGCACGGGTTCAACCTGTCGGACCCCGGCGCCGAGGACGCGCTCTACGAATCGCCCGTGCTGAGCGGCTTCGCCGGGGTCGATCCGGGCCGCGCCGCGGCGCCCGACGAGACCACCATCCTCAACTTCCGCCACCTGCTCGAAGCCAACGACTTATGCGCCAAGATCTTCGACGTGGCCAATCACTATCTGGCCAGCAAGGGCATCCGCATCTCGACCGGCACGATTGTAGACGCCACTATTATTCCGGCGCCCAGTTCGACCAAGAACGAGAAGAAGGAACGCGGCCCAGAGACGCATCAGACAAAGAAGGGCAACCAATACTACTTCGGCGCCAAGGCGCACATCGGCGTCGATAGCAAGGAAGGCGTCGTGCACTCGGTCTGCACCTCGGCGGCCTCGGTGCACGACAAGCATATGCTGCCCGACTTACTTTACGGCGAGGAGAAGAAGGTCTGCCACCCCACGAACGAAGACCTGTTCGCGGGGACCCCGGTCTGGGGCGACGCCGGCTATCAGGGACAAACCGAGGCGATCCACGAGGCCGCGCCCAAGGCGCAGGA
>JBAVMZ010000035.1:0-1680 GCA_049690595.1 Occallatibacter sp.
CCCCATCCCCCTCGCCCGGCTACCCGCCATCTCCCCCGCCCTTGCCGCGTCTACAATCTATAGAGCATGTCCGACACCCTCTATCTGAGCCTCTGGTACCCGAATTTGCGGCTGGGCGCGCTGCCCGAAAAGCTGGCGCAGGTGCTTTCCGCCTTTGGTGCGCATGGCGGCGGCGAACGCGTCTACGCGGCCACGGCCTGGCCGGTGAGCTGGAACGAGTCGCCGGTCTTTCAGCACGTCTACGGGCGCGGCGATCGCGGTGCCGATCCGGCTGCGGCGGTAGAGGCGGCGCTCGAACTGCTGCACGACGACTACGCTTACGAGTTCCAGATCGAGTGGAGCTTGTGGGAGCTCGAGGCCGTGGGCGCGGAGCCTCGTTGGGTGCGCGAGCCGCGGCTGGTGCGCGTCACTGGCTTCGGGCCGCTTTTCGACGAGGGCGCTTACGAGAGCGAAGGGCACATCAAGATCGACTTCGGGCCGGACACGCCCTTTCTGGCCGAGGATCTGGAGCTGGATTCGATTGCCGGGCGGCATGTGGAAGAGAATGTGCGCCAGTTGATCGAGCTGACCGCGGGGGTCGAGAAGGCCTCCGGCGCGACGGCGCGGCTGTTGTGGAGCGAACTGGGCGAGAGCCTGGCCAGCCGGCTGGCGGCGCGGCTGGGAGCGGGGAATTGACGGCGTGCGGCTGACGATCGAGCGGTTACGGTGGATGGTGCTGGCGGCGGGGGTGCTGCTGGTGGTGGCGCTTGGCGCTTTTCTGGCTGTCGGCAAGTGGCGGCGGCCGTTCAACAAGCACGACCTGCCGCAGCGGCTTGGGATCGAAATCCAGCAGGAGGCGAACGGCGTCACCTACACGCAGTCGCGCGGCGGGCACACCCTGTTCAAGATTCACGCCGCGAAGGTGGTCCAGCTCAAGCAGGGCAACGCGCTGCTGCACGACGTGAAGATCGAGCTCTACGGCGAGGACGGCAGCCGGGTGGACCGCATCGAGGGCGCCGAATTCGAGTACAACCAGCAGGCGGGAACTGCGCGGGCGGCCGGGCCGGTGGAGATTACGCTGATGCGCCCCGGCGAGGCGCCGGCGATTGCGCCGAAGGCGACGCCTGAGCAGGCGGCGGCCGGCAAGCCCAAGAGCGCGCCGGTGACCACGGTGGCCCAGGCGGCGGCGGCCGGCGAGATTCACGTGAAGACCAGCGGGCTGGTCTTCGACCAGAAGACCGGCGTGGCGCAGACCGGCGAGCGGGTGGAGTTCGAGATAGCGCAGGGGCGGGGCAGCTCGACCGGCGCCTCTTACGACTCCGACCGGGGACTGCTGGAGCTGGAGCGGGCTGTGGAGCTGGAGACGCGGCGCGGCGCGCAGACGGTAACGGTGCACGCCCAGCGCGCGGTTTTCGAGCGGAGCAGCCAGCTCTGCCGGATGCACGAGGCCGCAGTGGAGTATCGTGGCGGCCAGGCGACGGCGGCCGAGGCGAAGGTCCTCTTCCGCGAGGACGGATCGGCGGAGCGGCTGGATGCGGCGGGGGGCTTTGCGCTGACGACCGCTTCGGGCGGAAAGCTGGCCGCTCCGGTGGCGCGAATGGAGTTCGACGCGCGCAACCATCCGCGGCACGGCCACCTGGAAGGCGGCGTGACCATGGACTCGGTGGAGACGGCGGCGAGCGGCCAGGGGGTGGAGCGGAC
>JBAVMZ010000036.1:0-6256 GCA_049690595.1 Occallatibacter sp.
CGCAAGATCCGAAGCTGCGAGGCAGGTGGAAACGATTGATTTGGCGTGAGATACAGGTGACGCTCCGGGTGTTCTGGGGCGAGACGGGATGACAAGCATGCTTGACCAAATACAGTTTCTGTACGAACCAGGGGGGGGTGTAGACCGGGGGCGTGCCTGACGTTCTTGGGTTGGGACGGCGGTCCGAACGGGGGTCATGACTCCATTGTGCGGCGAAACGGTCGAATTCCCGGCAGGGTTGATCCGATGACATTCAGGGCATGGCTCCTATCGGCGTAGAGTGAGCTCGGGCGAGACGCCCGCGCTACAGCCGGCCGGGAGGCCGGCACTACGGTTTCGTGCGCCGTGGGTCGGCAACAAGGGTGGGGAACCAGGAAGAAAGATGCCCGGTCGAGGTTCGTGCCAGCCCACCCGGCGCCGCGAGCCCTCGAAGAGCGTTGGAGGCGACAGAGCGCTTCGACATAGGCCCCAGAGTCTCGAAAGAACGTGGCAGAGGTTTTAGGCGCCCGGCCGGATTCTCACAGCCCGCCCACGCCTTGCTGGCGCACCAGCGAGAGGAATTCCAGGCGCGTCTCCTTCTGGCGGAAGCAGCCGACCATGGCGCTGGTGACGGTCGACGAGTGCTGCTTCTCAATGCCGCGCATCATCATGCAGAGGTGGCGCGCCTCAATGACCACGCCGACGCCTTGCGGATCGATGGCGTGCTGGATGGCATCGGCGATCTGCCGGGTGAGCCGCTCCTGCACCTGCAGGCGGCGGGCAAAGATCTCGATGAGGCGGGGAATCTTGCTCAGACCGATGACCTTGCCCTTGGGGATGTAAGCCACGTGCGCCTTGCCGAAGAATGGCAGCATGTGGTGCTCGCAGAGCGAGAAGAGCTCGATGTCCTTGACGATCACCATCTCGTCGTAATCCACATCGAAGAGCGCGCCGCGCATAATCTGCGTGGGGTCCTCGTTGTAGCCCTTGGTCAGGAACTCCATCGATTTCTCGACGCGCCTGGGCGTCGACAGCAGGCCGTCGCGCGAGGGGTCCTCGCCCAGCCGGGAAAGAATCTCGCGGTACATCTCCTGGGTGGAAAAGGCGCCCAGTCCTTCTTCGTCGCTTGCCCGCCGCACGGGCTTGGTCACCGCCATGGGAACTGCCATCTCTCTCATCCTCCGGCCCCGGGGAAGGGGGCCTGTGTTCAGCCTTGCGCTTCGATGCGTGCTGCCGGTGTTTCAGTGGACAGTGGACAGTGATCAGTGGTCAGTGATCAGTGATCGCCAGTCCCTTGGTCCCTGCTTCCTTCGTACTCGAAAAAGTTGTTCTCAGTCTCTTCGACCCGTACCCGTTCGAGCCTGGCCGGCGCGAGCTGGTCGACCAGCAGATCGTAAATCGCCCTGCATAGATTCTCCGTCGTCGGCACGGCGCGGGCAAAGAGCGGGTCGAGGTTGAGATTCATGTGATCGAAGCGCTCGAGAACGCGTGCGCGCACGGCGCGGTCGAGCTCGGCCATATCGATCACCATCCCGGTCTCCGGGTTCACCGCGCCCGCGGCCAGCACCTCGACGACGTAGTTGTGGCCGTGACCGTGCGGGTTGTTGCACCGGCCGTAGAGGGCGCGGTTCTCCGCCTGGCTCAGCGAGCCGGCGTGCAGGCGATGGCTGGCGCTGAGCAGGTACCGCCGGCCGAAGTACGCTTTCACGGCTCACCTCGGAACTCGGCGAAGATCTCCGGCGTTTCCCAGATACGCACCGCGCTCAGGCGCGCGCCGCCGGCGGCGTGGATGGCCGGCTCGAGGCGCCTCCATGCGGCGATGGCCAGGTTCTCCGTGGTCGGGATCGCCCGGCCCTCGGCGAAGTCCTCGGTCTCCAGGTTCAGGTGGCGGTGGTCCCAGGCCTCGAGCACCTCGCGCTCCATCACGTCCTTCAGCCACTTCAGGTCGACCACGAAGCCGGTGACCGGGTCGGGCTCGCCGGCTACCGTCACCTCCAGGGTGTAATTGTGGCCGTGGCCATTGCGATTCGAGCAGCGCCCGAAGACCTCGCGGTTGCGCTCCTCGGTCCAGGCCGGGTTCCAGTAGTAATGCGAGGCGGAGAAGGTGGCCCGCCGCGTGAGTCGAATCATGCTGACCTCTTGGTATGGAAGATGCGGCAGGGCGGGCCGGAGTTTCGTCCGGGGAGCGGATTCTTTGGTGAAATCAACAAAGCCGGTGGGCTTTTGACCCTAGGGAAGCTCTGAAAAACGGGCATCCCATTCCCTCAGGGGCTAAAACCCGTTTCATTCTGCTGGACTTAACGTACGGGCTGAAGCCCGTACCCTTCAAGACCTCGACTTAATCAGAGGTTCCCTAGCTTTGCCGAAAAGGAAGGGGCGGTGGTGCGAAAGGGCTTCGATGGGGCGGCCGTTCGCATATGCGCCGTCCCTACGGGACTCCGGAGAGGTTGTTGGTTGCGCCCACCCCACGCTGAAGCGCGGGGCTAACCAACTCTGCGCCTACGGCGCGGGGCGAGTGGCCGCTATGCCGCGTAGCTGCGGCCCTTCCAACTCACCCGCTTCAGGATCCGGTGCTCGAACCAACTGCGGTAGAGCAGCCAGACAAAGAGCGGCAGCCCGAGGGGGGCGATGGCGCAGTCGACGAAGGCGAAGTTCGACTTGGCCACGCGTCCGTAGAAGCGGAAGAGGTTGCGCACCCACAGGAGAGCCAGCACCCAGCCGGCCGCGAGCCACTGGAGCGAGTGGGGGGTGAAGCGGGCGCTCCAGAGTTCGATGGCCAGCAGAGGAAGACAGAAGAGCAGGAAGATATCGATGGCGCGCCATATGGCCAGGGGCAGGCAATTGGTGAAGAGCAGGGCCAGGTTCTTGGTCCAGCCCTCGGTCATGGCGCTGGTGGTGCGATACATGCGCGTGGAGACGGCGTCGTCGGCGTAGCGGAAGCGCAGGCCCAGCTTGCGTTTTTTGGCCATGAAGGCCAGTTCCACGTCCTCGAGCACCTTGTCGGAGACGGCCGCGTGGCCGCCGATGCGGCGGTACGCCTCGCGCTCGATCAGCAGGAACTGTCCGTTGGCGGCGGCGATGCGATCTGCCGGGTCGGAGACCTTGGCGGGGGGGTAGCTGATTGCTAGTTCGCAGAAGACGAGCGGCATCAGGGAGCGCTGCCAGAAGCCTGAAACAATCTGCCGCGGCGAGTAGCTCAACATGCCCACTTTATGCCGGCGGGCCTCGTGCATGGCCGCGTGCATGCTGCCGGGCTCGTGCACGGTGTCGGCATCGGTAAAGAGGAGCCAGCGCCCGCGGGCCTTGCGGGCAGCGGTCCAGACGGCGTTGTTTTTGCCGGTCCAGCCGGGCTTGAGCGGGGCGGCCTCGAGGACGGTCACGCCGGGGAAGCCGCGGGCGATCACAGCGGTGCGGTCGCTGGAGTGATCGTCGACCACGATCAGCTCCCAGTCGCGGCCCAGGGCGAAGACCTGGTCGGATTGCGTCACCAGCGACTCGAGGCAGGCGGCCAGGCAGGCCTCCTCGTCGCGCGCCGGCACGATGACGGTCAGTTCGAGCAAATTCTCGGGCTCGGGCTGGTCGAAGACGACGCGGCGCGCCGGCTCGTGCGGCGGCTCCCCGGCTGCCTCGGGCTCCTCGATCAGACCCAGAACCGGCTGGAATCCAGCCTGCCCGTTCTCTTCCTGCCGCTCGCTCTCGTGCTTCATCGGCTCACCCTTTCCACCGCTGCTTTCGCTCCGTATTATAAGGACGTGCGGCACACACGAATCTTCTTCCCTCTCGTTCTGTTGTCTCTGGCGCTTTCGACGGCCTGCGATCGGGGTGCACACCCGGTGCAGGTGGGCCGGCGCGCGCCGGATTTCACCGTCTCCGACGGAACGTCGACGATCCACCTGGCCAGCTATCGCGGCCAAGTTGTTCTGCTCAACTTCTGGTGGAGCCAGTGCGCGCCGTGCATCCAGGAGCTTCCGTCGCTGGAGGCGCTGCACCACGACGAACCGGGCGTGGTGATGCTCGCCGTCTCGGTGGACGAGGATCCGGAGGAGTACACCACGTTTCTGGCGCGCCGCCACGTGGACCTGATCACCGTGCGCGACCCCACGAAGAGCGTAGCCACGCTCTTCCATACCGAGGGCTGGCCGGAGACCTACCTCATCGACCGGCAGGGGATCATCCGGCGCAAGTTCATCGGCGCGCAGGACTGGGAAAGCGCCGAGATTCGCGCTTTTCTGAAGTCGCTGTAAAGCATTGACGGCTTTCGGGAATCGCGAGCCGTCGGGGAGGCCAGGATGAGGATCCGCATCGTCTTCGTGGCGGCAGTGCTGCTGGCGGCAGCGGCCGTGGTCCATGGTCAAGCCGCCGCTGCACCGCCGCCTTCGGGCAACGCAGCGCTGACCGGTGTCTGGCGCGGCGAGATGAACGGGCTGCCCGCCATCGCACTGGTGATCACCGACGAGGGCGGGAGCCTCTCCGGCGCGGTCCTCTTTTATTTCCAACAGCGCAAGACCGTGAACGACCCATACACAAACACCGCGGGAGTGCCGGAGCCGATGTTGACTCCCAGCTTCGACGGGCGGACGCTGCTCTTCTCCATCAGCCACCGGCGCGCCCATCCGCCGCGGTCGCTGAACGACCCTCCGGTCCGCTTCCGCCTGACGTTGACGGCGCCCGGCAAAGCCGAACTGGTGAACGAAAGCGAGCGTGGCGGGCCTGCGGGGCTTCTGGTCCGCAGCGACTACTGAGCCCGGGCGTGTCTGCGCCGCACCGGCTTTCATGCGCTAATCTTGAAACATGACCCAGGTCGACATTCTCTTTCGCTACGCGGGAACGCCGTCCGACGAGACCATCCAGGCGCTGGCCGGCACGCGCGAGGTGTACGGCATCCGCGGGCTCCGCTTCGACCCCGCGGCCCGCACGCTGCGCGTGGAGTACGACGCCACCCGGCTGAACGCGGCGACCGTGGCCAGCCTGGTGCGCCAGGCGGGTCTGGAGATCGTCGATGCCCTGCCGTTGACGGCTGCGCGGCCCTCGGCCTGAGCGCCGGTGGGGTAGATTCCCGGCCTGGCCAGGACACTCGAATCCCATCCCGCCGCAGGCGATAATGAAGGAGACGCCCGGAGGAGAATCGAATGTCCCGGATTTCGCGCCTCGACCGCAGCCAGGTCACCGCCGACACGGCCGCGCTCTACGACAAGGCTTTTGCCCAGCGCGGCAATGTGCCCAATATGTTCCGCGTAATGGCGCACCGGCCGGAGATCTTCGCGACGATGCAGGCCCACTTTGCCGCGGTGCTGAACACGGGCACGCTCTCGACGAAGCTCAAGGAACTGATCATCGTGCGCACCAGCCAGGTGAACGAGACCCCGTACTGCCTGGCCAGCCACACGATTCTGGCCCGCAACCTGGGATGGTCCGACGACCAGCTTGCCCACCTGTCCGGGTGGACCGAGCGCGAGGACTTCACCCCCGCGGAGAAGGCCGCCCTGCGGCTGGCCGAGACCGTCACACGCGATGCCCACGCCGTGACCGACGAGCAGTTCGCCGAGTTGCGCGGCTATTACTCGGAGGGCGAGGTGGTGGAATTGCTCTGCGCCATCGGCCTCTTCAACTACTTCAACCGGTTCAACAACGCCCTCAAAATGGAGCCCACAAAGCCCGGCGAGGGCGGCTGCGCCGCGCCCGGGGCAGCATCCGCGACGGCCCGCGCGTAGACCAGACCTAACCCCCAGGAGACACCGCACCCGATGAAATTGCCCCTGCCCGCCGGCGACTTCCGCGCCTACCTCTTCGACTGCGACGGCACCATCGTCGATTCCATGCCGCTGCATTACGTTGCCTGGAGCACGACGCTGGCCGAGTGGGGCTGCCCCTTTCCCGAGGATCTCTTCTACGCCTGGGGCGGCAAGCCGGTGGACGAGATCATCTCCACGCTGAACCGGATGCACTCGCTCGAGATGCCGGTCGAGCAGGTGGGCAAGCGCAAGGAGGACCGCTACTACGAGCTGCTGCCCAGCCTCGAAGCCATTCCCGAGGTCATCGAGCACATCGAGGCGCAGCACGGCCGCATCCCCTTCGCCGTGGTCTCCGGCGGGCGGCGCAGCTCGGTCACCCGCTCGCTCACCGCCGTCCATCTGCTCGACCGGTTCGAGACCATCGTCGGGGCCGGCGAGTACCGGAACTCGAAGCCCGCGCCGGACGGCTTCCTGCTGGCGGCCGAGCGGCTGGGCGTGGCGCCGGAGCACTGCCTGGTCTTTGAAGACACCGCGCTGGGCATCGA
>JBAVMZ010000037.1:0-20704 GCA_049690595.1 Occallatibacter sp.
GCTGAAAGCTAACAGCTGCCTTTACTCCGTCCACCGCCGCATGATCAGTGTGGCGTTGATGCCGCCGAAGCCGAAGGAGTTCGACAGGGCCACGTCGAAGCTGTGCGCAATCGCCTTGTTCGGCACGTAGTCGAGCCGGCACTCCGGGTCGGGGTTTTCCAGGTTAATTGTCGGCGGAATCGTCTGGTGCAGCAGCGAGAGCACGGTGATGCCGGCCTCGAGCCCGCCCGCGCCGCCCAGCAGGTGGCCGTGCATGCTCTTGGTCCCGGAGATCTTGAGCGTGTGCGAGAGCGCGTGCTCGCCGAAGACCAGTTCGATGGCTCGCGATTCGTTGCCGTCGCCTGCCGGCGTCGAGGTGGCGTGCGCGTTGATGTAGCCCACGGCCTCGGGCGCAATCCCGGCGTCCTTCAGCGCGGCGCGCATGGAGCGCTGCGCCCCGGCGCCGTCCGGCGCAATGCCGGTCATGTGGTAAGCGTCGGCGCTCATGCCATAGCCGATGACCTCGGCCAGGATCTTGGCTCCGCGCGCTTTGGCGAACTCCAGCTCTTCGAGAATCAGGACGCCTGCGCCCTCGCCGATGACGAAGCCGTCGCGGTCCTTGTCAAAGGGCCGGCTGGCGCGGGTGGGCTCGTCGTTGCGCGTCGAGAGCGCGCGCATCGAGGCGAAGCCGCCCACCGAAAGCGGCGTCACCGCCGCCTCCGAGCCGCCCGCGATCATCACGTCCGCGTCGCCGTGCAGGATCATGCGCACCGAGTCGCCGATGGCGTTGGCGCTGGTGGCGCAGGCCGTCGCCGTGGCCGAGATGGGCCCTCTGGCTCCGTAGCGGATGCTCAGTTGCCCGGCCGCCATGTTGACGATGGCCGCGGGAATGAAGAAGGGCGAGATCTTGCGTGGTCCGCCGGCCAGCAGCGCCGAGTGCTCGCGCTCGATGATCTCGAAGCCGCCGATGCCCGAGCCGATGAAGACGCCCACCCGGTCGGAAATCTCCGGAGTAATCTCCAGTCCCGACTGGGTCAGCGCCTCGTGCGCGGCCCCAAAGGCAAAGTGGATGAAGCGCCCCATCTTGCGCGCTTCCTTCTTGTCCACAAACTGCAAGGGGTCAAAGTTCTTGACCTCGGCGGCAAAGGTGGTCGAGAATCCAGTCGTGTCAAAGCCCTGAATCGGACCCATCCCGCTGGCGCCGGCCATGAGCTGCTGCCAGACCTCGGGCGCGGTGTTGCCCACTCCGCAGATCAGCCCCAGGCCGGTAATGACGACTCGACGGGGCACCGGCTATTTGCCGCCTTTCGCGTTCTTTTCGATGTAGTCGATGGCGTCCTTCACCGTCTTGATCTTCTCGGCGTCCTCGTCCGGGATCTCGATGTCGAAGGCCTCTTCGAACTGCATCACCAGCTCGACCACGTCGAGCGAATCCGCGCCCAGGTCTTCCTGGAAGCTGGCGCCGGGCGTCACTTCGGCTTCATCCACCTGCAACTGCTCGACAATAATCTGTTTGACTTTCTCTTCCACGGCCATGCGTGTCTCTCCTCTTCGAATGTTGGCGCCGTCCGGATTGCTCCGTTGGACTGAAACCGGTGTCGGGGTCCGCCTGCCTACAATACCGGTCCACGGCAGGGGAATACAACCGCCACGCCGAAAAAAACCGCGCGTGGCCCCGAAACTTCAAGTCTACCGGGCGGAGTGGGGTGTGTAAAGACAGGGGGCAGGGCCAGGGACGCGAACTTGGGGTTCGGTTGTGCGGGGTTGTGGTCCCAGGGTAGAACTTGCCGGGAAATGCACAGCGGATGGGCGTACATTAGGCGAAGAGGAGGGCCGCCGCCCCATGCTTGCCGCCATTGCCGCCGTTGTCGCCGCCTTTCTGGGAATCGCCCTTGGATTCTGGCTTCGCTCCGCCTCCGCAAACCGGGAGAGCGAGCAGTTCGCAGTCCGCGCCCAGGATCTTTCGCTGCGCGCGCAGGAACTCACGGAAGAAGTGTCCTCTGTGCGCACCGAACTCGCCCGCACGCAGGCGGAGTCCGCCTCCCGCGCCGGCTTCGAGTCTCTGGCCGCCGAGCGCGCCGACACCATTGCGCAGCTCATCAGGGAAGTTGCCTTGCTGCGCAAGCAAGTGGACGCTCAGACCGTCACCGAACGAACACAAGCCGCCCGCATCAGTCAGCTTGAGGCCGAGCTACGCGCCGAGCGCGCGGGCTTGCAGGAGAAACTCAACCTGCTGGACCAGGCCCGGCAGGCGCTGACCGCGCAATTCGAGGCGCTGGCCGGCAAGATCCTCGAAGCCAAGTCCTCGACCTTCTCGCAGACCAGCGAGCAGCAGCTTCGCACCCTGCTCGACCCGCTGCAGAAGCAACTCACCGACTTCCGCACCAAAGTCGAGCAGGTGCAGACCGACTCGACCGCCGGCGTCACCCGCCTGGAAACGCTGGTGGGCACGCTCAACAACCTCAACCAGCAGCTCTCCATGGAGGCCCGCAACCTGACCACCGCACTGCGCGGCTCGGCCAAGGCACAGGGCGACTGGGGCGAGTTCATCCTGCGCGACCTGCTCGAGAAGGCCGGCCTGCGCGAGGGCGAGCAATACAGCTTCCAGGAACGCTTCGAGGCCGCGCCGGGCGACACGGACGGCAAGCGCAGAACCGCGATCACGGACGTGGTCGTCAGCCTTCCTGGCGGCCGCCATCTCGTCATCGATTCCAAGGTCTCGCTGAACGCTTACACGGACTCCGTCAACGCCGTGGACGAGGACGCCCGCGCCGCCGCCGTCAGGCGCCATTTAGCCAGCGTTCGCAGTCACGTGGAAGAGCTCTCCGCGCGGCGTTATCAGAAGATCGGCGCGCTGGAGACGCCGGATTTCGTGGTCATGTTCATCCCCGTGGAGCCGGCCTTTCTGCTTGCGCTGCAACAGGACGCGAACCTCTGGCGCGACGCCTGGGAGAGGCAGATTCTGCTGGTCGGCCCCACCACGCTTCTGTTCGTCATCCGCATTGTGGACAACCTCTGGCGGCAGGAGGTGCAGGCGCGCAGCGTGCAGGACGTGATGGACCGCGGCGCCGAGCTTTACGACAAGTTCGTCAACTTCGTCGCCGACCTCGAAGCCGTGGGCAAGGCCCTGCGCGTCGCCGATCAGAGCTACACCAATGCGATGAAGAAGCTCACCGAGGGCCGCGGCAACCTGGTCCGCCGGGTGGAGATGCTCAGAAGCCTGGGCGTGCGCGCCACTAAGGCCCTGCCGCGCAACCTGCTCGACGCCGCCGGCGTGGACGAGCCCGCGCTTGCATTGGGCGCGGAAACCGACGATGCCGCTGGAGCGGAGTCCTGACCTGCGGTGGGAATGTGGCTGGGCCAGGTAGGTTCGAATTTCCTGATGCGAGAATCGTACCCAGGCAGCTTCCACGAAAGGCCCGTGGCTAAAGCCACGGAACTTCATTCGGGCCAATTCCGCGGGCCTGAAGGCCCACGCTCCCTCCGCCGACGAAGAAGCGAAAGGAATAGTGCCAGCTCATTTGACGTAGATGTTCTTCCGCCAACCCCGCCAACCCCGCCAACCCCGCTAACCCCGCTAACCCCGCTGCTCTTCCGCGAACCCCTCCCGCAGCCTTCGCCACGTCGTCTCCAGGTCCTCGGGCAGGATGCGGGCCTCGGCGATGGTGGTCATGAAGTTGGTGTCGCCCGACCAGCGGGGCATGGCGTGCAGGTGCAGGTGCCCGGCCACACCGGCGCCGGCCGCGCGGCCCAGGTTGATCCCGAAGTTGAAGCCCTGCGGCCGGTAGACCCGCTCCAGCACGCGCTCGGTCCGCTGCGCCAGTTCGATCAGCTCGTGCGCGGCCTCGACCGGCAGGCTGGCGAGCCGGTCCAGGTGCGCATACGGCATCACCATCACGTGGCCCGATGTGTAAGGAAAGGCGTTCAGGCAGACGAAGCAATCCCTGCCGCGCACCACCAGCCTGCCGGCGCCCTCGGCTTCCTCCCGCGCCATGCCCTGCTCAATGGCGAAATCGATGGAGCCCACCAGGTTGCAGAAAACGCAGCCAAGGTCCCCGGGCCAGGCCGCCAGCGGCGCCGGGACGCCCGGGCGACCCGTGCTGTCGGCCGTTGTCACGTAGGCATAGCGCCATGGGGTCCACAGATGCTCCATCGCCAGGCTTCCCTCACGGCCAGTATAGAGTCAGCGGGCTCTGGTTGCACCTTCCTCTGTGCATTCCCCGCCATCGTTCCGCAGGCTACGTGCGAAAAGCCCCTGTTCATACGCCTCCCAGCGCTTTCGCGGCGCTTCATCCGGCCGCAGATGAAATTCCCGCGAAGCCTCATTTCCGCAATCCATTCAATTGACTCGGCAAAGCCACGGTTGCTACACTTGAAAGCGTAGCTTCCTGCGCGGATTCCTGCAGTGAGTTGCGGCCGCCCTCCAGCAAGCCGCCGCCTGCCGGGCTCTTCCCAAGGAGACCAGCTTCCCATCACGCCAATCGGTCCGGCCGGGGAGCCCTGTCTCTTGAGGAGACGTTCCGGTCACGCCCGGCCCAGAAAGTAGCGGTCATGCGCTTCTTCGCTCCGGCAATCCCGGGCAGGGAGCAACCCCGGCGGCACGGGCCAGTTGTCGCGGGGCAAGGAATCCCGGAGCTATCACCGATGGCAAACGTCCTCAATCCCGAACCCGAGAGCACAACCCTGAACACCGAATTGGAACTCCCTACGCTCGAACCTGCGACGGAGCAAGCGCAGCCGCCGCAAGAATCCACGTCCGCCCCCGAGACCGCCGCAGTAGAAGCCACTCCCGCGCTGGACGCAGATGCCTCAACCGAGCCCGTAGCCGAGGCCGCTCCCGCGGAAGAACTCTCCGCAGCGCCTGCACCGGTTGCCGAGCCCGCCCCTGCGCCGGCTCCCGAGCCCGAGGCTCAAGCTGAGCCCGCGCCCGCAGTCGAGCTCAAGCCCGAGCCGGAGCCCGAGGCCGTTTCCGTGCCCGTGTCCGAGCCTGAGCCCGTCTCCGAGCCCGTGCCAGCGCACGCGCACGAGCCCGAGCACAGCCTGGAGAACATGGACGATTTCTCCGCCGCTCTGGAAGCTTTCGAGCGCGAGCAGGCCGCCGAGGCCGCCGCTGTCGAAGCCTACGGCGACAAGATCGTCTCCGGCACGGTCATCAAGCAGACGGAAAAGCATCTGGTGGTCGATGTGGGCCTGAAGTCCGAGGGGCTGGTTCCCCTGGAGCAGGTCACCGACCATACCGGCGCGGTCAGGTTCAAGGCCGGCGACGTGCTGGACGTGGTCATCGAGCGCGAGGAGCCCGAGGGCGGCTACCTGGTCAGCTACGAGAAGGCCCAGCGCCTTCGCGTGTGGGACACCATCGAGAAGGCCGCCAACGAGAAGACCCCCATCACCGGCACCGTGGTCAGCCGCGTCAAGGGCGGTCTCACCGTCGATATCGGCCTCAAGGCGTTTTTGCCCGGTTCGCAGCTTGAGATTCGTCCGGTGCGCAATCTCGATGGCTATCTCGGCCAGCAGATTGAAGTCCGCGTCATCAAGCTGAACAAGAAGCGCGGCAACGTGGTCGTCAGCCGCAAGGAGATCCTCGAGGAAGAGCAGAACGCCAAGCGTTCGCACACCCTTGAGCAGCTGGGCGAGGGCGCGGTCCTCACCGGCACCGTCAAGAACCTCACCGACTACGGCGCGTTCGTGGATCTCGGCGGCATTGACGGCCTGCTGCACATTACCGACATGAGCTGGGGCCGCCTGACTCACCCGCGCGACCTGGTCAATGTCGCCGACGAGATCCAGGTGAAGGTCCTCAAGTTCGACAAGGACAAGCAGCGCGTCTCGCTCGGCTTCAAGCAGCTCACGCCCGATCCGTGGCTTGACGCCTCCGAGCGTTACCCGGTGGGCGCGCATGTCCACGGCCGCGTGCTTTCGGTTACGGATTACGGTGCGTTCGTCGAGCTCGAGCAGGGCATCGAGGGCCTGGTTCACCTCTCTGAGATGACCTGGTCCAAGCGCCTCAAGCACCCCTCCAAGCTGGTCAAGCCCGGCGACGAGGTCGAGACGGTTGTCCTCAGCGTCAACCCTGCCGACCGCCGCATCTCGCTGGGTATGAAGCAGCTGATGGAGAACCCGTGGGAGAACCTCACCGAGCGCTATCCCGCCGGAACCGTCGTCGAGGGCCGCGTCCGCAACCTCACCGACTTCGGCGCCTTCATCGAGATCGAGGACGGGATCGACGGCCTGGTGCACGTCTCGAATCTGAGCTGGACCAAGCGCGTCAAGCATCCTTCCGAGGTCGTCAAGAAGGGTGAAAAGGTGAAGGCTGTCGTTCTGGGCGTCGAGCCGCAGAACCGCCGCCTCTCGCTCGGCATCAAGCAGCTCCAGCCAGATGTCTGGGAGAGCTTCTTCGCCACCCACCGTGTCGGCGACCAGGTCCACGGCAAGGTGCTGCGCACCGCGCAGTTCGGCGCCTTCGTCGAGATCGCCGAGGGAGTCGAGGGTCTCTGCCACATCTCCGAGGCCGGCGACGACGGCTCCAAGCTCGAACAGGGCCAGGAGCACGAGTTCAAGATCATCAAGATCAACGTCGAAGAGAAGAAGGTGGGCTTGAGCCTGCGTGCGGTCAGCGGTCACGAAGCCAGCCGCGCCCAGGTCGAGCACTACAAGGCCGATGCCC
Source organism: Occallatibacter sp. (assembly GCA_049690595.1). Lineage (GTDB taxonomy): Bacteria > Acidobacteriota > Terriglobia > Terriglobales > Acidobacteriaceae > Telmatobacter. The sequence goes on from JBAVMZ010000037.1 coordinate 6,644, forward strand.
ACAAGCACCCGGTCTCCAGCTCCACCACCACCCTCGGCGACCTGCTCAACTGGCGCAAGAACGAGCGCTAAGCCCCGGCTACCGCACCAACCTGAACGGCCACCCCAACCGGGGTGGCCGTTCTGCTTTGCGCACGATTCCTCAATTGAACATTCTCTTGTGACGGATGAACCATCCCGGATTGCAGCCTCGGGCATATACTTTGCTCCTTCCCTGGGAAAGGTGCACTGCCATGCCGAATTCCTCCCGCCGTCAATTCCTCTCCGCCGGGCTTGCGCTGCCCGTTGCGGGCGCCGCCATGAACTTCGGATTGTCAGCGGCCGCCGAGCCCGCCACGTCGGCCGCCGCGCCCAAGCTCGACTACCGCGTCCTCGGTAAGACCGGCCTCAAGCTCACCACCGTCGGCTTTGGCTGCATGATCACCTCCGACCCCAGCGTCATCACCCGCGCCGCCGACCTGGGCGTGAACCTCTTCGACACCGCCCGCGGCTACCAGCACGGCAACAACGAGCGCATGGTGGGCGCGGCCCTGGGCGCCAAACGCAAGCAGATCGTGCTCAGCACAAAGTCGCCCTCGCACGACAAGGCCGCGCTGCTCAAGGACCTGGAGACCAGCCTCAGCGAGTTGAAGACCGACTACGTCGACATCTGGTACCTCCACGCCCGCGACAAGGTCGAAGACATCAACGACGAGATGCTCGAGGCCCAGCAGATCGCCCGCCAGCAGGGCAAGATCCGCTTTGCAGGCATGAGCACCCACGCGCTGCCCAAGATGGCCCACTGGACCGTAGAGAAGAAGGCCTTTGATGTGGTGCTGAGCGTCTGCAACTTCTCCCTCGACCAGAGCATGCACGACGCCATCGCCGCCGTGGCCGCCACCGGGACCGGCGTCGTCGGCATGAAGGTGATGGCCGGCGGCTTCCGCAGCGTCAAGCCCACCGACCCGCTCTACCCCCGCCTGCATCGCGATGGCGCCATGCTGGCCGCGCTCAAGTGGGTCCTCAACAAGCCCCACATCGCCACCACCATCCCCTCCATGACCGACATGGACCAGCTCGACGAGAACCTGCGCGCCATGGCCGAGCCCTTCTCGCCCGCCGACGGCAAGGTCCTCGCCGCGCATCTCGAGCAGATCCGCCCGCTCTACTGCCGCATGTGCGGCCAGTGCGACGGCGCCTGCCAGAAGGGCCTGCCCGTGGCCGACATGCTCCGCATCCTCAGCTATGCCGACGGATACCGCCAGTTCGCCCTGGCTCGCGAGAGATTCCAGGAGCTTGGAGCGCGGCACACCGCTGTCCGCTGCGGCGACTGCGCCCAGTGCACGGTCCAGTGTCCGCACGGCGTCCAGGTGGCGGCGCGTCTGGGCAGGGCGCAGGAAATGCTCGGATGAAGCGCGCCTCGCTCCTCGCCGGCTTGCTCCTTGCCGCCGCGGCGGCCGGGGCGCAACCGTATCTCGACTGCCACCTCGTCCCCGGCTGGGAACCGTCCGGGACGGTGCGCAGCTACACCGCCGACAACCTCTACGACTACCGCGACGGCGCCGCCGAAGGCTATCTCATCTACGGCTTCGCGCGGATGCAGGGCATCGACTGCAAATCCGGCGCCGTGACTCTCTCGATCGACGTCTCCGAGATGGGCGACGCCGACCTGGCCTGGGGCATGTTCGCGGCCAACCGCGACCCCAGGGAGCCGATCGCTCCCATCGGCATGGGGGGCCAGCTCCTGCCGCAGAGCTTGCTCTTCGCCAGGGGCCGCTACTTCGTTGAGATTGTCGAGACGGACGGCAACCCGGCGGGCGACCAGACCGCCGCGCTCAAGGCCTTTGCGGCGAAGATGGCTGCGCTGCTCGATGGCCGCCAGACGCCGCCCGAGGCTCTCCAATGGTTCCCGCCCGCGCGCCAGACCTCCGTGCGCCTGGTGCCGGAGAGCGTGCTGGGTCTGCGCGTGCTCAAGCGCGGCTTTGTGGCCAGGTACGAGCAGGGCCAGGCCTTCGTTGTCGTCGAGGAGTCGCCGCAATCGGCCGCCGAGGTGATGAAGAGCCTGGCTGCGCGCTACCCCGGCGCGGAGCCGGCAAAACTGGGCGACGAGGCCTTTCAGGGCAAGGTTCCCTACCTCGACGGCATCTGCATCTTCCGCAAAGGCAGGATCGTAGCCGGCGCCGCCAATCTGGCAGGCCCCGAGCAGGCAGCCGCGCTTGCCGCGCAGCTTGCCCAGCGGCTGCCATCCCGCCCGTAAGCGCCATCCAATCGGCCCTTGCCGGGAATTCGACCGCCCCGCCGCACAATGGAACCATGACCCCCATGCGGAGCGTCGTCCCGATTCAAAAACGTCAGGGATGCGCCCGGTCTACACCCCGGACCGTGCCCCCCCCCCCCGGTCCGTACAGAAACTGTCTTTAGTCAAGTGTGCTTGTCATTCCCGTCATGGCGAGTGGCCCACCCAAGAGGATATGGGGTGCCCAGTCCAAGCTCTGCTTGGGCGGGAGGGTGAACTCAGCGGCCACCCACCCGCGCGAGAGACTTGCCTTCCCAACCTAAGCCCCAAGAACGCGTTTCGGATGGGGCACCCCATTTCCCGGTTTCTTTTCCATTTCTTGCCGTGTTCCGGATGGATGCCCCAAACGGGGCTACTTCGCCGCCAACTGCCGCAGCACGTAAAGCAGGATCCCACCGTGCTCGTAGTACTCGATCTTTCGGGGAGCAACGAGCGGAGGACGGCACGGAACCCGCGGGCGGAGATGCCATTTACAAATTGGCCACCAGCTTGTATTCCCGCGCCACCGGCTCGACCATCTTCAGCCGTCCGTGGCCGGGATTGATGCGATAACTGGTGCGCAGCAGGCCGGCCTTTTCCAGCAGGTTTACGTCGCGGCTGACCGCGCGCACATTGCGCTTCAATCCCGCCGCCAATGCCGAGATCTGCTGCGATTCCTCCTTCACGCTGCGCAACAACCGCACCCGTTCCGAGGTAAGAACTTCGAATAGGTCCTCGGGATCCTCGAAGGTTATGGTAATTCCAGGGGGCAAAACCTCGCCCCGGTCCAGTTTCTCCGCATGATCCCGCAGACGGCGGAAGAAATCCTCAGTGCTGCCCGTCCTGAGCGTAATTCTAGTCTTCTTCATCTTCGATCCTCCATAACTCGTGGACTTCCTCTATGAACCGCTGCAACTGTGCCGGGTAAGATGTGAACCCGACAGCCTCGACCTTGCCCATGCAGTGCCTGTGGTGATAGCCGTGGCTGTTGTCGAATCCAAGGACACGGCCGTTGTCTACCCGGCACACTCGCCGGTTGATGTACGCCAGGTTGTAGGCCACGACCTGGCCATCCTCGTACCAGACTTCCTCTTTGAGGAGCGCGCCCTTGCGCTTCCCCTTGAGGGGGTTGACCTCGATCGAAGCAGTTCTGATCGGGCGTGCTTTCCTGCTCACAGGAGTGAGTCTACCACAGAAAGGACACGCAAAGTCCCCTCTGCGGCTGCGGCGCAGGCCCTGCGCGAACCGAAGATGGCTTGCGGTCCCCTCCCAGGCGGGAAAAGAGACCGCAAACGGTTGGTCCCATGCAGTTGTCTACTTCGCCGCCAACTGCCGCAGCACGTAGAGCAGAATCCCGCCGTGTTCGTAGTACTCGATCTCCTGCGGGGTGTCGATGCGGACAATTGTATTGAGCAGCTTTTCCTTGCCCTGCGGGCTCGTGGCGATGACCTCGAGCATCCGTCCGCCGGCGAACTTCGAGGCTAGCAGCGTGGCGAGGCCGGGGAAGTCATAAGTCTCCTCGCCGGTGAGCCCGAGCGATTCAACGTTCTCGCCCTCGGCAAACTGCAGCGGCAGGATGCCCATGCCGACCAGGTTCGAGCGGTGGATGCGCTCGAAGCTCTCGGCGATGACGGCGCGGACGCCCAGCAGCTTCGGACCCTTGGCCGCCCAGTCGCGCGAGGAGCCGGAGCCGTACTCCTTGCCCGCCAGGATGACCAGCGGCACGCCCCGCTCGGCGTACTTCACGCTGGCTTCGAAGATGGACATCTGCTCGCCCTCGGGAAGCAGGCGGGTAACTCCTCCTTCGGTTCCGGGAGCCAGCTTGTTGCGCAGGCGCACATTGGCAAAGGTGCCGCGGACCATGACTTCGTGGTTTCCGCGCCGCGACCCGTACGAGTTGAAGTCGGCCTTTTTGACGCCGTGCTCTTCAAGGTACCGGCCGGCGGGACCGGAGGCTTTGATGTTGCCGGCGGGTGAAATATGGTCGGTGGTCACCGAGTCGCCCAGCACGGCCAGCACGCGCGCGCCGAGGATGTCGGTGACCGGCGGCGGCGTCATGGCGATGCCGTCGAAGTACGGCGCCTGGCGGATGTAGGTCGAGTCCGGCTCCCACTGGTAGACGTCGCCGGTGGGGAACTTCAGTCCCTGCCAGTTCTGGTCGCCCAGGCTGACGGTTGCGTATTCGCGGCGGAAGCCCTCGCTGGAGACGCCCTTTTCGATGGCCTCGGCCACCTCGGCCTGGGTCGGCCAGATGTCGCGCAGGTAGACCGGCTTGGCCTGCTCGTCCGTGCCCAGCGGATCGGCATCGAAGTTATGGCCGATGCGGCCGGCCAGCGCGTAAGCCACCACCAGCGGCGGGCTCATCAGATAGTTGGCGCGGACATCCACGTTCACGCGGCCCTCGAAGTTGCGATTGCCGCTGAGGACGCTGACGGCCACCAGCCCGTGCTCGTTGATAGCGGCTGAGACGTCCTCGGGCAGCGGGCCGGAGTTGCCGATGCAGGTGGTGCAGCCGTAGCCGACCACGTTGAAGCGCAGCTTCTCGAGATAGGGCAGCAGGCCGGCCTTCTCGTAATAGTCGGTGACCACGCGCGAGCCAGGCGCCAGCGAGGTCTTGACCCACGGCGGGACGGTGAGGCCGCGCTCGACGGCCTTCTTCGCCAGCAGCCCCGCGGCCAGCATGACGGAGGGGTTCGAGGTGTTGGTGCAGCTGGTGATGGCGGCGATGACCACCGAGCCGTGGTCGAGGTACGGGTCGGGGTCGATGCCGAAGCGGGCCTTGACCGTGGTGGTGATGGGGGCGTTGGTTGCTGCGCTCGCGTCGCTGACCTTTGTGGCGCTGCCCCACGCGGCGGCCGTGCGCGACCCGAGCGGCTTGGCCGTCGGGGCCAGCAGCGAGGGAAGCTGGCTGGCAAAGCTGGCCGCGGCGTCTTTGAGCAGCACGCGGTCCTGCGGGCGCTTGGGACCGGCCACGCTGGGCTCCACGGTGGCCAGGTCGAGTTCCAGCGTCTGGGTGTACTCGGCCTCGGGCGCGCCGGCGGTATGGAAGAGCCCCTGCGCCTTGTAGTAGGCCTCGACCAGTGCGATCTGCTCTTCGCCGCGGCCGGTCAGGCGCAGGTAGCGCAGCGTCTCGGCGTCCACCGGGAAGATGCCGCAGGTGGCGCCGTACTCGGGAGCCATGTTGCTGATGGTGGCGCGATCGGCCAACGGCAACTCCGCCACGCCGGGGCCATAGAACTCCACGAACTTGCTCACGACTCCCAGCTTGCGCAGCGCCTGGGTCACGGTCAGCACCAGGTCGGTGGCCGTGGCGCCCTCGCGCAGCTTGCCGGTGAGCCTGTAACCCACCACCTGCGGCACCAGCATGGAGACAGGCTGGCCGAGCATGGCCGCCTCGGCCTCGATGCCGCCCACGCCCCAGCCGAGCACGCCCAAGCCGTTGATCATGGTGGTGTGCGAGTCGGTGCCGACGACGGTGTCGGGGTAGGCCACCGTCTCGCCGCCCAGCTCCGCCGTGAAGACCACGCGGGCCAGGTATTCGAGGTTGACCTGGTGGCAGATGCCCATGCCCGGCGGCACGGCGGAGAAGTTGCGGAAGGCCGTCTGGCCCCATTTGAGGAAGGCGTAGCGCTCGCGATTCCTTTGATATTCCAGCAAGGTATTGTTCGCGAGAGCGCCCACGGCTCCGAAGTCGTCCACCTGCACCGAGTGGTCGATGACCAGCTCGGCGGGGATGAGCGGGTTGACGCGCCCCGGGTCGCCGCCCAGCTTCTTCACGGCGTCGCGCATGGCGCCCAGGTCCACCACGGCCGGCACGCCGGTGAAGTCCTGCATCAGCACGCGAGCCGGCATGTAGGCAATCTCGCGGCTGGGCTCGGCTTTGGCGTCCCAGTTGGCCAGGAACTCGATATCGCCGGCGGTCACGTTCACGCCGTCTTCGCGGCGCAGCAGGTTCTCGAGCAGGATCTTCAGGCTGAAGGGCAGGCGGCCGAGGTCGAAGCCGCGCGCCTCCAGGGCGGGCAGTTGGAAGTAGGTCACGGTCTGGTTGCCGGCGGTCAGGGTGGTACGGCTCGCAAAGCTGTTCATCCGGGAAGCCTTTCTCTCCGCGCTCGCTGGCGGAGGGTTTTCGCAGGGAAGTTCGTTGTGAAACAGGCGTGCCACCTCGGCCAGCCGAAGCCTGCCAAGGCGCGCCAAAACTCAACGAAGACAAGATTACTCAGCGGACGAGGCTCCGTCCACGGTCGGGGCGGCCGTGGCGGAAGCGCTTGAGCAGCGGGGCGACGGAAGGGTGGCGGTCGAAGACCATACTTGACGGATAGATTCTAACGCGCTGGCGGCGCTCCTGGGAACGGGAAAGATGTACAATTCGTGGTCAACGAATTCCAGAGCGTGTGCGAGGCTTCTGGTGCGAATCACAATTACCCGCGCTCGCCGCCCTGAATTGCCGAGGCGATTCTGGACCCCGCAGTTCCGGGGCGTGGTTGACGTGTTCACGAACCTGATTCCGTGAGGGAGGCAATGTCATGAAAGAGGTTCTACTCGATCCGACCCCCAAAGACATTCGAGATGCAGGCAGCCAGTTTGATAAAGATAACGGAGTCCTCGAAGAGGCGCTTGGAGATTTGTTCAGAACCTACCGAGACAACACCCAACCTGCACAGGTGTTTCTGAAGGTCACGGCACTCAACGCGCTCTACTCGACCCAGATTCCGCTTTACAGTACGCGCATCCCGACGACCCGCGATGTCGCCAATCACATCGTGGATATCAAAGTCGATTCAAGGATTGCTCAGGGTGATCCACAAGTAGTTTATGACATTTCGAAGGTCGACGTTCCCGGCAAAGAGCGGCGCTACTATTACTCATTCGCGACCAAGTTTTGCAGTTGGCACGCTCAGGATTCCTACCCCATCTTCGATTCGCGTGTTTTGGCTTACCTGGGTCACCTCCGCAGGAACGGCAGACTCGGGAAGTTCGGTCAGATTGATCCGTGGATTTATTCGAAATTCAAGGGCATCGTGATGGAGTTTTGCGAAAAGAACGGCCTTGGAGAATTCAACTTCAAAAAGATCGATAAGTTTCTCTATCTACAAGGCGGGATACTCATCGACGGCAATGAGAGAAAGAAACGCGAGTTGAAGGAAGAGGAGCCGATTCTGGCTCCTGCGCTTGAGCAGGCGGGTGAGATGGAGTGGAGCGTTGAGAATTATGGGTCGCCGGAGGAAGCGGAACTCAGCCGAAAGAAATTCACCGACCCGGGTGGCTGGTCCGTCGTCAATGCTAAGGGGGAATAAGACCTTCCCAGGGCATTTGCCCTGGGCTACTCTCGTGCCGTCCTTCCGGGGCGAAGAGCCCCCGAAGCGGAGTAGGCCCATTGCGACCGACTTCCGCTCCCGATGCGATTCCCCGGAGGCCGCATTCCACGCCACGGACAACCCCTTCCCCAATCTGCTATTTTCGAGGGTTGTTTCCAATCGCTCCGGAACTGCCCGCGCCGCCGCGCCCCAAGGATGATCGCCCCCATGTCTGAACCCGCCAGCCGCCCACCCGCTTCCGGTCCTGCAACCGCTGAATCCCTGGGATTCTTCCATCCCTCCAGGCGCCCTTACCGCTTCACCATCCTGCTGTTCATCAGCCTGCTGGTGCTGGGCAGCTACTTCGCCTACGACTCGATTGGCGCGCTGGAGACCACGCTGATGCAGGCGCTGCATCTGGACCGCAGCACCATCGGCAACCTCTACACCGCCTACTCGGTGGCCGCCATCCTCATCGTCTTCTTCGGCGGTATGTTGTACGACAAGCTGGGGCCGCGCCGGGCCAGCCTCTTGTTCTGCACACTGGTCCTCGTGGGCGCCACCATCGTGGCCATGGCCAATTCGAAGTGGGAGCTGTTTGCCGGGCGGCTGATCTTCGGCGCGGGCTCGGAATCGCTGATCGTGGTGCAGAGCGCCATCATCAGCCGCTGGTTCAAGGGCAAGGAGATGGCCCTCGCCTTTGGCATCGCGCTCACCATCAGCCGCGTCGGGACCCTCTTCAGCTTCAATACCGAGGAACTCATCTCCCGTTACTTCGGCAGTTACCGCATCGCACTCTGGGCCGCGGCGGGCTTCTGCCTCTTCTCGGTGCTGTGCAACCTGGTTTACCTTGCCATGGACCGCCATGGGGAGAAGGTGCTGGGGCTTCCCAAACCGGACGGCGCCGACAAGATTGTCTTCTCCGATATCGGCAAGTTCAACTCCTCCTTCTGGTTCGTTACCCTGCTCTGCGTCACCTTCTACAGCGCCATCTTCCCATTCACGGCTCTCGCGACCGACATGTTCCACGACAAATGGGGCATTCCGCTGACAAGCTCGGGCTCCGGTGGGTTCCTGGTCCAGATCTTCGACAACTTCCTGCACATGTTCTCGACCGCGCCGGGCATCACCAGCATCGTGATCTTCGCATCCATGGTCTTCGCGCCCTTCGCCGGCGACCTGGTGGACCGCATCGGCAAGCGGGCCACGCTGATGGTGGTGGGCTCGTTGATTCTGATTCCGGCCCACCTGATCATGGGCATCACCCACTGGTATCCCGTGCCCAGCATGATCATGCTCGGCGCCGCCTTTGTGCTGGTTCCGGCGGCCATGTGGCCTTCGGTTCCCCTCGTGGTCGAGGAGAAGCGCGTGGGCACGGCCTTCGGCCTGATGACGGCCATCCAGAACCTGGGCCTCGGCCTGTTTCCCTTCGTGAATGGCAAGCTCCGGGACGTCACCGGAACCTATACCGCGACGCAAATCATGTTCGCGTGCCTCGGCGTGGCCGGCCTCCTCTTCGCCTGGCTCCTGCTGCGGTCCGATAAGCGCCACGGCAACGTACTGGAGCGAGGAAAGAACCGCAAGGCGGACCTGCCCCGCATCGAAGAGGGCCTGGAACAGCGCTAGGCAGAGGACGCTTTGCCCAAACCGCCCGCCTTGGGTGGTAAAAAGGGAGTCAGCCGAACGCGCCGCGCTCTGGGCGCGTTCGCTGTTTTCGGGCCACAGTGCGGCGTGGAGGTCGTGCGATGAGATTTGCGTCCGTTCCCCTGGTGGCGGCGGTGGTGATGATGGCGGCGGCAGGCGCGCGGGCACAGGCGCCGGCGGCGCAGAACTGGGCGACGCAAGACGGCACGGTGGTGCTGAAGGACTTCAAGTTTGGCACCGGCGAGACGCTGCCGGAGTTGAAGCTGCACTACCTGACGCTGGGCTCCGTGCACCGCAACGCCGCAGGCCGCGTGGACAACGCCGTGCTGCTTCTGCACGGCACCGGCGGCAGCGCGCACTCGCTGCTCAACCCCATCTTCTCGAATGTGCTCTTTGTGCCCGGCGCGCCGCTCGACATTACGAAGTATTTCCTCATCTTCCCTGACGACATCGGCCACGGCGAGAGCTCGAAGCCGTCGGACGGGCTGCACGCCCGGTTCCCGGCCTACGACTACGACGACATGGTTCGCGGCCAGCGGGCCATGCTCGACAAGATGGGCGTCGATCATCTGCGGCTGATCCTGGGCACCTCGATGGGCTGCATGCACACCTTCGTCTGGGGCGAGACCTATCCCGACTTCGCCGATGCGCTCTTTCCGCTGGCCTGCCTGCCGGTACAGATTGCCGGGCGCAACCGCATGATGCGCCACATGATTATCGAGGCCGTCAAGCAGGACCCTGCCTGGATGGGCGGCGAGTACAAATCCGAGCCCGTGCAGGGGCTGCGCAACGCCCTGGAGCTGAGCTTCGTGATGAGCTCCAGCCCGCTGCAACTGCAGAAGCAGGCGCCCACCCGCGACGCGGCCGAGCGGTACGTCGACGCATGGATCCAGCGCGTGACGGCCTCCGCCGACGCCAACGACCTGATCTACTACTGGAACGCCAGCCGCAATTACGATCCGAGCCCGAAGCTCGCGAGCATTAAAGCGCCGGTCTTCTGGATCAACTCCGCCGACGACTACATCAACCCGCCGGAGTTGGGGCTGGCCGAGCAGATGGTCAAGCGCATGCCGCACGCGCAGTTCGTGCTGCTGCCGATCACCGATCAGACCCGCGGCCACGGCACGCATACCGCCGCCGCGGTGTGGGTGAACTACCTGGCGGAGTTCATGAAGGCGACCGAGCCGAAGCCGTAGCGCGCCCGCGCCGCGCGCCAAATGGCATCGGCACAAATTCCGAGGTCCTATACTGGAAGCGTGGAGAGCGCAACCGGCGAGAACCAGCCGCGGCATCGTCACTGGGCAGGACTCAACGGCCTGTATGTCCGCTTTCTCGCCTGGCTCCTGCGCCGTGTTCCCAACGAGCGCCAGCGGTTGCTGGCGGTGACCATCGTTGCCGGCGGCCTCTGCGGCCTGGCGGCAGTGGCCTTTCATCGCTCCATCGGATGGATCGAATCGCTGGCCATCGACCGCGCCAATGCCGCGCCCGGCTCAAGCTGGATCTTCTGGACGATTCTCTCGCCCGCGGTGGGCGGCCTGGTGGCGGGCCTGGCGCTCACTTACATCGTCCCCGGCGCCGTCGGCAGCGGCATTCCCCAGGTGAAGGTCGCCTACGCCACGCGTTTCGGCCTGGTCCGTCTGAAGGACACGGTGGGCAAGTTCATTCTCTGCGCCGTGCAGATCGGCTCCGGCGCCTCGCTCGGGCTCGAGGGGCCAACGGTGCAGATCTGCGCCGGCGTGAGCAGCCTGCTGGCGCGCGCGGCTCGGCTCAGCCCAAAGAACCGCCGCCGCATGGCCTCGGTGGGCATGGCGGCCGGCATTGCCGCCGCGTTCAATGCGCCGATCGCCGCCGTCACCTTCACGCTGGAAGAGCTGATCGGCGACCTGGACCAGACGATGCTCTCGGGCGTTATCGTGGCTGCGGCGCTGGCGGCCGTGGTGGAGCACTCGGCCGTCCGCTCCACCGACCCGGTCTTTCACATCACCCGCTCTTACTCGCTCACCAACTCCGAGTCGCTCATCTGGTACGCGCTGCTGGGGTTGCTGGCGGCGCTGGTCTCAGTGGCCTTCACGGACGCGCTGCTGTGGACGCGCGCTCTGTTTCGCCGAATGACGGCGATCCCGGCGTGGGTGCGTCCGGGTCTTGGCGGCCTTGGCGTCGGCTGCCTGGCGGTCATTGCCCTCTGGTTCTTTCATCTCAACGGCATTGCCGGCGATCCGTACAAGACGCTGACGCTTGCGCTGACCGGCTCGACGGCCGTGCTGGGGGTAACGGCCATGGCCGCATTCTGCCTGATCAAGCTGGTCTCGACGGTGCTCTCGTATTCAAGCGGCGGTGCGGGCGGCATCTTTGCGCCGGCGCTCTTCATCGGCGGCATGCTGGGCGGCGCGGTGGGCTTTATCGATGTGGCCGTCTTTCACCACTCGTCAGATGCGATCGGCGCATTCGCCGTCGTCGGGATGGGCGCGGTCTTTGCCGGCATTATCCGCGCGCCAATGACCTCCATCCTCATCGTCTTCGAGATGACCGGCGGCTACGGGCTGGTGCTGCCGCTGATGATCGCCAACATGAGCGCCTTTGCTCTCGCTCGCCACTGGCGGCGCACGCCGGTTTACGAGGCGCTGCTGGAACAAGACGGGATTCACTTGCCCAAACGCCGCGAGCCGCGCATCCGTTACATCGGCGCCACCCTGCCCACGCCGGACGCCGAGCCGGAGTAAGAGAGGTGTAAAATCCCGTCAACGCTCCGGCAGGCACCCTTCGCAACTTGAATGCAATCTCCCATTCCGCTGGCAATCGCGCCCCCTCCAGGATGAGAAGGCGGGCACTTTATCTTGTTACCGGGTTGATCGTTCTGCTCGCGGCCCTCTACGGCGGTGTCGGCTGGCTCGTCACCTCCCAGATGATCGGCGAGAACCCGCGCTGGCGCGGCATGAACCGCGGCCCAGCCGATTTCGGACTCGCCGGCGAAACCGTCGCGTTTCCCTCCACTGATGGCGTCTCCCTCAAGGCGTGGTGGCTCCCGGCCCCGGGCCGCGCTCGCGCCACGGTTGTGATCGCCCACGGCATCGACCACACCCGCCAGGTGATGCTGCCGCGCGCCGCCTTCCTCGTCCACGCCGGCTATAACGTTCTCGCCGTCGACCTCCGCGGCCACGGAGAGAGCGCGGCGCAGTTTGTCTCTGGCGGCTTTCTTGAAGCCCGAGACGTCCTCGGCGCCGTGCGCTTCCTCCGCCAGCGCGGCCAGCGCGAGCCCATCGTGCTGATGGGCGTCTCGATGGGCGCGATGGCCTCCCTGCTGGCCGCCGCCGACTCCAGCGAAATCGCCGCGGTCATTGCCGACGGCCCCGGCCCCAGCGGCAGGCAGATCGCCGAGAATATCCGCCGGCACTTTGTCCGCGATCCGCGCTCCGGTCGCCTGCTGCGCGCGCTCTTTACCGCCGCCGCGCTTCCCGGCCTTCTGCCCGCCACCCGGCTCGTCTACTACGCACGGACCGGAATCGATCTCGGGCCCGACTTTGTCTCCGTCCTGCCGGCGGCCTCGCGCATCCGCGTCCCCGTGTTGCTGCTCTCCGGCGAGCGCGACTGGATCGTCCCCACCTCCCAGGTGCGCACCATCCTCGACGCCTTGCCCGCCGGCAGCAAATCGCTCGTGGTCCTGCCCGGCGCCCAGCACGACACCACCTTCAGCACCGCGCCCGCTCTCTACAGCCAGGCAGTGCTCGCCTTTCTCGACGCCAACCTGCCGCGATAGCCTGGCCCGCCACGCGAATGGTCGCTTATTCGCTTTGAAAGGGCACGACTTCAGTCGTGCCGCCAAGCCTGCCGAAAACTCATGGGCTTTTGCCCCTGCGGGACGGTTTCTTGAGAGGTAACGCCCATTTCATGCCTGTCAAAGTGGACGGCGTTTCTGGCGGTTATAGGCGCACGAGGTCCAGTGCTCGGCATCTCTCCAGTGGGCACGTAGACTAGGATTGTGCCCGGTTCCTTCCACATCGAGAACTTCGGCTGCCGTGCCGCCCGCGCCGATGGCGAGGCTGTCGGCGATCGCCTGCGCGCCGCCGGGCACTGCATGCGGCAGCCCACAGAAGCCGACGTGGTCATCGTCAACACCTGCACCGTCACCGCCGAGGCCGATCGCTCCGCCCGCGCCTACATTCGCCGCGCCCGCCGCCTCAATCCCGAAGCACGCATCCTCGTCACCGGCTGCTATGCGCAGCGCGCGCCGGAGGAAGTGGCCGCGCTGCCCGGCGTCGCTGCCGTCGTCGGCAACAGCCACAAGGCGCTCGCGCCCGAGATCGCGCTCAATTTGATCGCCGGTTCCGCGGTCCAGGCGCCAGACGGCAACGGCCTCGTCCAACTCCTGGCTCCGCAGACCGCGCTGGCCCCTGCCCAACCTGCGCCCGCCTGGGTCGACGACCGCTTCGCCCACTCGTTTCTCGAAGAAGCCCAACTGACGCCCGGTGAGCAGACCCGGCCCAACCTGAAGATTCAGGAGGGCTGCTCCAACCGCTGCACCTTCTGCGTAATCCCAGCCACGCGCGGCCCCTCGCGCAGCCTGCCTGCATCCGCCGTCCTGCGTCAGGTCGAGGGCTTTCTGGCCGCTGGGGGCAGGGAAATGGTGCTTTCCGGCATCAATCTGGGCCGCTGGGGCCGCGACCTGCCCGCCAGCTCCGCCGAACCCCGCACCCTCGCCGCGCTGGTTGCGGCCATCCTGCGCCAGACCGAGCTGCCCCGCCTCCGCCTCAGCTCCATCGAGCCCATGGACTGGGATGCGGCCCTCATCGCCCAGTTGGCCGAGTTCGGCGGGACGCGGCTGGCCCGCCACGCCCACCTGCCGCTGCAGTCCGGCTCCGACGCCGTGCTGCGC
>JBAVMZ010000038.1:0-1728 GCA_049690595.1 Occallatibacter sp.
ATCGACTGCCGTTCACGGGTCCAAACGTAGTGAGAAATGCGGGTTCGTCCCTTTGTCCCTTAGTCCCTCGGTCCCTGCTCCCTCCGTCCTCAACTCCCCCTCCCAGCGCGCCACTACCGCCGCCGCCATGCAGTTGCCGATGACATTGAGGCCGGTCCGGCCCATGTCCATCAGGGTGTCGATGCCGAGCAGCATCAGCACCGCGGAGGCGGGAATCTGGAAGCTCGCCGCGGTGGCCATCAGCACTACCAGCGTGGCGCGCGGCACACCGGCGATGCCCTTGCTGGCCAGGGCCAGCGTGGCCAGCAGCACAATCTGCTGGCCCACGGAGAAGTGCAGCCCAGCGGCCTGCACGGCGAAGAGCGAAGCAACGGCCAGGTAGATCGTCGATCCGGTCAGGTTGAAGCTATAGCCGGTGGGGATGACGAAGGAGACGATCCAGCGCGGCACGCCGAACTCCTCCATGCGCTCCATGGCCAGCGGCAGCGCGGCCTCGGACGAGGTGGTGGCAAAGCCCAGTGCGGCCGGCTCGGCCACCGCCGCCACGAAGCGCCCCAGCGGAATGCGGGCGGCCAGCAGGATGGGCGCGAGCACGAAGACCAGGAAAACCACGAGCGCGGCATAGCCGGTGACGAGCAGCTTCAGCAGAGGCAGCAGCGTGGCCAGTCCCATGGAGCCCACCGTGTAAGCCAGCGCCGCGCCGGCCGCCACCGGGGCCAGCGTCATGATCATGCGGGTAAGGCGGAAGACGGTGTCGGTGAGCGATTGCAGCACGGAGAGCAGCGGCGCGCGTTTGGGTTCGGGTAGCAGCGCCAGCGCCGCGCCAAAGAGCAGCGCGAAGACGGCAACCTGGAGGATCTGGTTCTCGGCCACGGCCTGGGCGATGTTCTCAGGGAAGATTTTGACGATCGTCTCCTGCCAGCCATGCGGCTGAGCGAGGGACGCGGCAGCCTGCGCGGCGGGCAATGTCACGCCCGCGCCGGCCTGGCTCAGGTCGATGGCGACGGCGCCCAGCACCAGGCCGATGGTGGTGACCACCTCGAAGAAGACGATGGCCTTCACGGCCACGCGGCCCACGCTGCGCAGCTCGTTGTGGCCGGCGATGCCGGTGACGATGCCGCCGAAGATCAGCGGCGCCACGATCATACGGATCAGCCTGAGGAAGATGGCGCCCAGGAAGTGCGTTTGCGCGGCGACGGCCGGCGCGTCCACGCCCAGCTCGGCACCGGCCAGCATGGCCAGAAAGGTCCACGCCAGCAGCGACCGCCTGCCGGCGACCCACGGCAGCAGCAGCCCAATGGCCACCCAGCGCAGCCCGGCGGCCAGCGCGGCATGACCGGCCCAGAAGTGACCTGCCCAGAAGCCTGCCACCAGTCCCGCGGCCAGAAGAACCAGGCCGCAGAAAGCGGCAATGCGACGGAGGGCGCTGGCCGGTGGCGGAGCGGGAGCGGGCGAGTTCTGGGTCATGGCGGAGCCTTCTTTTGAGCGAAGTTCCATTATGCTATGCCTATGCCACGGATTGCTTTTCTGGAGTGCGCGCGCTGCCACGCCGAGCTCGACCCGAGCCAACCGCGGACGCTCTGCACCGTCTGCGCAGGACCGCTTTACGTCCGCTGCGACCTGAGCGCCGCCGAAGGGCTGGCGGCGCGCGCGGCCATCGGCCAGAGCGCGGACGACCGCCGTTGGAGCGGCATGTGGCGCTACCGGCAGGTGCTGCCCGACTGCGAG
>JBAVMZ010000039.1:0-1935 GCA_049690595.1 Occallatibacter sp.
GATCCTAGCGCGGGCTGAAGCCCGCAACCCAAGATCTTGAAAGGCGCCGTGCCTCGGGTACGAAGGTGGTCGCCAGACAACCATCTTCCCGAGGACGGCGCCATGGACAGATTCCTATCGCGTTTTCGTTCGCAGATCACTGGTGTGCTCTCCGGCTTCGACCGCCTGGTGTTCCGAGGCACGCTGCTCCCTCTGGTCCGCAAGGGTGGGATGTACGCCTTCCTCTGCCGTGCTGGCGTTCGTCTCCTCGACTTCAAGGACTTCGTGGTGAAGACCAGCGAAAGCATCAAGCAGGCGGCGCTCGCCGACGCGGAGCGCGACGGGCGACCGGTGCGCTACCTCGAGTCGAGTCAGGTCAAGAAGGACGCGCTCGTCGAGCAACTCCTCGCCGAGCATCCCATCCAGCAGGGACTCGTCTGCGCATTCAAGACCGTCGAGCCCTGCATGAGCTTCGAGTACCACCGCTCCCAGGACCCGAACGAGCGCGGATTGATGCTCCGCCCGAAGAAGTGCCTGCACATCTACAAGTACTTCGTCCACCCGACGTTCGGCTTGATGGGGGCGCGGATCCAGACGTGGTTTCCGTTCAATGTACAAGTCTGGCTCAACGGTCGTGAATGGCTGGCTGTGCAGATGAAGCGCAAGGGCATCGCTTTCGAGCGCCACGACAACTGCTTCACCGGGATCGACCGCATCGAGGCGGCCCAGCGGTTGATGGACGAGCAGCTCGAGACGGACTGGACGCGCGCGCTCACTCGAATTGCGCGCCACCTGAATCCTCTCCACGCGAAGATCTTCCAGCCATGGCCGCAGGACTATTACTGGTCAGCGTACCAAGCAGAATGGGCGACGGACCTTCTCTACAAGACACCGGCTGCACTCGCCGACATCTATCCGGCGCTCGTGAAGCACGCGATGCTCCACTTTTCCAGCGAAGACGTCATGCGATTCCTCGGGCGCAAACTACAAGGCGGCTTCAAGGGCGAGGTGATCACCAGCTTCAAGAAGCGACCCGAGGGCGTGCGCGTCAAGCACTGGGCCGGGGGCAATTCGATCAAGATGTACGACAAGGCCGGCCGCGACCTGCGAGTCGAGACCACCACCGCGAACACCAAGTCCCTGCCGAAGGTATACCGCCCCCTCCAGGATGACCCAGACGGCAAGATGGCGTGGCGACCGATGCGGAAGGGGATCGCCGACCTGCACCGCCGCGCCGAGGTGTCCCAGCGAGCGAACGAACGGTACCTCGACGCATTATCCGTCGTAGACGACAGCACTCCGCTCTCGAAAATCTTCGACGAGGTATCGAAGCCAGTCGTCAAGGAAGGGCGCAGGAGCCGAGCCATTCGGGTCGGCGACGAGAAGGACATTGCCCTCCTCAAAGCCGTGAGCAGAGGCGAATTCGCGGTCAACGGCTTCCGCAATCGCGATCTGCAGCGACTGCTCCAACCGATCCGGCGTGACTCATCGGCCCAGGCAAGGAGGAAGCTGTCGGCCAAGATCGGACGACAACTACGCCTTCTCCGTGCCCATGGCTTGGTCCACAAGGTGCCTAAGAGCCATTACTACCGGCTCACGGCAAAGGGGCAGCTTCTTTGCGCCGCGCTATCTGCCGCTCGCGACACCACGACCAAGCAATTGCTTCGCAATGCCGCATAATGCCTCTATAATCACGAAAAAGCCTCGCGTCTCGCGACGATTCCAGAAGCTAGTAGCTCAGTGCCGCAATCGTAACTCACCGGGACATCAAGAGCCTCGCCAACCTGTTCGGGGTCAGCGAAGCAGTAATATCCCTCGCACTCGAACACACCAAGCTATTTCACGCTCTCGTCTAGAAGGTCACTGCGCCCGGTCGATGCAAGAATGCCTCGTGCGCGTGAGACCAATGCCTCGAGCGCAACCAGGGCGCTATCCTGCCGAGGAGAAACCTGGACG
>JBAVMZ010000040.1:0-12401 GCA_049690595.1 Occallatibacter sp.
GCTCACGCGCGCCGAGTTTGTTCAGGGCATTCTCGCCGGCGACCGCATCGTGCTGGCGCGCGCCATCACGCTCATTGAGAGCCTGCGCGCCGCCGACCGCGAGCTGGCCGAAGAGATTATCGAAGAGTGCCTGCCGCACTCCGGCCGTTCCATTCGCGTGGGCATCACCGGCGTTCCCGGCGCGGGCAAGAGCAGCGTGATCGAGGCGCTGGGCGTCTCGCTGATCCTCGAGCACGGCGAGCGCGTGGCCGTGCTGGCGGTCGACCCCAGCAGCCAGGTCTCCGGCGGCTCCATTCTCGGCGACAAGACGCGCATGACCACGCTGGCCGCCAGCGACCGCGCCTTCATTCGCCCCTCGCCCTCGCGCGGCGTCGCCGGCGGCGTGGCGCAGCGCACCCGCGAGGCCATGCTGCTTTGCGAGGCCGCCGGCTACGGCGTCATCCTGGTCGAGACCGTGGGCGTGGGCCAGTCCGAGATCGCCGTGCACGGCATGGTGGACTTCTTTGTGCTCGTCCTGCTGGCCGGCGCGGGCGACGAGCTGCAGGGCATCAAGCGCGGCGTCATGGAAATGGCCGATCTCGTCGCCATCAACAAGGCCGACGGCGCCAACCTGACCGCTGCCGAAAAGGCGCGCGGCGAGGCCGAGAACGCGCTGCACTTCTTCCCGCCGCCGGCTTCGGGATGGACGCCGCGGGCCATCGCCTGCTCGGCGCGGACCGGCAAGGGCATCCAGGCGCTGTGGAAGTGCGTGCGCGAGCACTCGGCATTAACCCGTGCAAACGGCTGGCTCGCCCGCTCGCGCCGCGAGCAGACGCGCCAATGGATGCAGGAGATCATCGAGCTCGGCCTGCGCCGCCGCTTCGAGGAGCATCCGGCCATCCGCGCGCGGATGGCGGCGCTGGAGCAGGATGTGGTCGAAGGCCGCGTCACCTCCTTCCGCGCCGCCCGCGAACTGCTCGAACTCTTCACACGGTGAAAGTCGCAGTCTAGGTCAACGCGCGCTCATGCACCAGTTCCTCGCGCCGGAAGACCACTACGCCTTCCTGCACCGTCGCGATCAGCATGTCGCCCGGGACGACGTTCTCGCCGATCAGCTCGGCGCTCAGCGGGCCGTTGACCAGGCGGTCGATGACGCGGGCTAGCGGACGCGCGCCGTTCGCCGGGTCGAAGCCGGCGCGGGCGACCAGGTCGACGACCTCGGGCGCGAACTCGATCTCGATGCCTCGGCCGTGTACCGACTCGGCCACGCGCGCCAGCATCTTTTCGGCGATCGCGTGAATGGCCGCCGCATCGAGCGGACGGAAGAGGACCACTTCGTCGATGCGGTTGAGGAACTCGGGGCGGAAGTGGCGACTCAGGTCTTTGGCAATGGCCTTGCGCTCGTCTTCGGCGGGGTTGGGCGCGGCGGCCGGAGCGGGGCTGAGCGGCGAGACGAAGCCCAGCGGGCGCACCGTCTCGACGGCATTCGAGGTCATGATGAAGATGGCGTTGCGCGCGTCCACGGTGCGGCCGTGCGAATCGGTCAGCCGGCCGTCGTCGAAGAGCTGCAGGAAGAGATCGCAGACCTCGGCGTGGGCCTTCTCGATCTCGTCGAGCAGCACGACGGAGTAGGGCTTGGTGCGCAGCTTGCCGGTCAGTTGGCCCTCTTCGTCGTGGCCGATGTAGCCGGGAGGCGCGCCGATGAGCCGCGAGATGGAGTGCTTCTCCATGTACTCGGACATGTCGATGCGGATCATCTCCCGCTGCGAGCCGAAGAGGAACTCGGCGAGGGCGCGGCAGAGCTCGGTCTTGCCCACGCCGGTGGGTCCGACGAAGAGAAAGACGCCGACGGGGCGGTTGGGATCGCGCAGGCCGGCGCGCGACATGGTGACCATGCGCGTGACCTTCTCAATGGCCTCGGACTGGCCGACGACGCGCCGGGCAAGAGCTTGGGCCATGCCTTGCAGCTTGCTGCGGCCTTCGGCGGAGAGCCGCGCGACGGGGATGCCGGTCTGCTCCGAGATGACCTCGGCGACCGTCTCCGCGGTGATTTCCGGCGGTTCGAGCGAGCCGTCCTCGCGCGAGCGGAAGGTGGCCGAGCCGATCTTGACGCGGGCGCAGGCCTCGTCGAGCAGGTCGAGCGCCTTGTCCGGCAACTGGCGGTCCAGGACGAAGCGGCAGGAGAGGTCGACGGCGGCGCGCAGGGCCGAGGGATCGATGCGCACGCCGTGGTGCGTCTCGTAGCGCTCGCGAAGTTCTTCGAGGATGCGCAGCGCCTCGTCGGGCGAGGGCTCCTCGATCATCAGCGGTAGGAATCGGCGCGAGAGCGCGGCGTCGTGCTCGAAGTACTTGCGGTACTCGGCAAGAGTTGTGGAACCGATGCAGCGCAGGTCGCCGGAGCTGAGCGCGGGCTTGAGGATGTTGGCCGCGTCGAGTCCGCCGGCCACGCCGCCGGCGCCCACGATGGTGTGAATCTCGTCGAGGAAGAGCACGACCTCCGTGTTGTTGCGCACCTCGTCGACAATCTGCGTCAGCCGCTCTTCGAACTCGCCGCGGTACTTGGTGCCGGCCACCAGCGCGCCCATATTGAGCTCGACGATGCGCTTGCTGGCCAGCGCCGAGGGAACCTGTCCGTCGGCGATGCGCTGCGCCAGAGCGCGCACCAGCGCCGTCTTGCCCACTCCCGGTTCGCCGATGAGGATGGGATTGTTCTTGGCCTTGCGGCTCATGGAGCGGAGAAGTTGGATCAGTTCTTTCTTGCGGCCGACGAGTGGTTCGATCTTGCCCTCGCGCGCCAGCTCGGTCAGGTCCACGCCGTAGCGGGCGAGTACCGTGGCCGGGACTGTCTTGGCCTTCTGCTGTGGCTTGGGCGCATACTCGGTCATGGCCTTCTGCGCGGCGCGGCGGAGTTTTTCAAAGTCGCCGCCGCCGTAGGCCACCGCCTGCGCCACCAGCATTCCCGGCTGCGCCAGCAGTCCGGCGAGCAGATGCAGGCAGTGCATGACGGGAGCATCTTCGCCGGCCATTTCCACGGCGCGCGCAAAGGCGTCGCGGCAGGCGGCGCTGCGATGCATCACGTCGCTGCTCGACTTCTTCGCTTCGCCCTGGCCGATGAGGTGTCGCACCCGGCGGCGCGCTTTTTCGAGATCGATGTTCTCCGAGCGGAAGCAGTCGCCGAGATGGCGCAGCTCGTCCTTCAGCCCGGGAGCATCCGCGAGCCTGGCGGCAACATCGGCCTGGTCCGCCTCCTCAATCACGGATTCGGCCTTGGCCAGCCCGATGAACAGGTGCTCGCGCTCAATGTACTCGTGGCCGGCGGCAGCCGCTTCCTGCGCGGCAATCTGCCAGGCCAGAATGACACCGGGAGAACACGGGGTGACCATGACCGACCTCTCCTCTCCGCTCAGTGCGGGGTGATGGTGACAGTGGGCAACGCGACGCTCTGGCCAGGACGCAACGCAATGCCCTGCTGGTTCTGCGCGGGATTGGCCTTCGCCAGTTGCGGCCAGAAGCGCGAGCTGCCGTAAACGCGCCGCGCGATGACCCACCACGAGTCGCCCGCGCGGATGGTGTACGTGGCAGGCGCCGGCGGCGGAGCAACCGTAACCTGGCTTGCGTCGATCTTAACCGCAACGTCCTGCCCGGCCACGGCAAGAGCCAGTGCGCGGTGAAGTTCCGTCGGGGCCTCGCCCGCGATGCGCACGGCGTCCCCGGATGCGCTGACCTTTAGATGCAGCGAAGCGGTGACCGGATTGGCGGCAAGGCGATCCTGGACAACGTGCGCCCAGTCGGGCGGAACGGGGCGCGGATGGAGCGCAGCCTGCACGGCGATGGCGGCCACAATGCCCACGAAAAGCGCCGCGGCGGGAACCACACCGAGCAGCAGACGAAGCCGCCGGTTGCGCGTAGCAAGCTGTGTGGCCTCTTCGCCGGTCTTCGCGCGGGCCTCTGCCAGCGCCTGGCGCGCCGGGGCGGAAGCGGGCGAGAGCACGGCGGCCACCGCGAGCTGCTCGATGGCCGCCAGGGCTTGGCCGCTCCCAAGCAGCGTCTCGCCTTCGCGCAGCGCGGCCGCGGGCAGTTGCTCAACGGCGATCAACGGCCGCAGGTCCGTGCCGCACTGGCGGCAAAACTCGCGATCCTCGTTCTCGGTTCCTGAAACCGGGCAAATCAACTTCATGCGTTTCCTCGTTGCCGTCGCGCGCCGTTGAACTCTTGCGCGCGCAGGTCGATCATCTTCTCTTCTTCTTCTTGTAAAACGGTCCGGCGGTGGCGATGGCCTGCATAATCCGCGACTTCAGCGCGCGGCAGCCGGGGCAGTCGCGCACAATCACAAGCGCCTCGTCGATCATGATGCGCGCTTCTTCCAACCGCCCGCTGTCCAGCAGTTGCATGGCGCGGTGGTTGAGCGCCTCGTGATAGTTCTTGAGCACGCGGTCCTGGTCGTCGCCGCGCGGCGTGTAGCGCGCCGCCTTGCGCAGCACGTCGATGGCGCGGTCGTAGTTGCCCTCCTGAAAGAGCATCTGGCCCAGCATGTGATGCAGCGTGCCCAGGTAGGCGGCGGCCTCCACCATCATGGCTTCGAAGGTCTGGATGGAGCGGCCGCGCTGGCCGCTGTTCCACTGCTCTTCGGCGTCCATCAGATAGGGCGCGAACATCTTCATCCAGGAGCCGGGCTCCTGCACCGGAGCCACGCGGCGCGCCACCTTCACTGGGCCGGGCTCGGCGCTCGCGGGCTGCTCGGGAAGCGGCGCCGCTGGCTCTCTGCGCTTCCAATTCCCCTCGCCCACCTGGCCGGCAAACCACGCTGCGCCGCGCGCGATATCGGCATCGGCGGAACGCACGCGCCACCCGGCTTCGCCCAGCCGCGCGCGCAGCCCGGCGAACTCCTCGCCCAGCCGCCGCTCCACCAACGGAATGCGCGTCGAGTCGCCGACGAGAACCACCTGCTCAATCTGTCCGGCTGTCACCTGCGCGTGCTCCATGGCCGTGCGCGCCAGCTCGATGCTGCGCTCGACGGCCGGCGCGATCAGCTCCTCGAACTCGCCGCGCTCGATCTCCATCGTGAGCGTTGCGCCCTCGCCGGCCAACTCCGCCAGGTTCACATCGAACTGCGACTGCTCGCGGCGCGAGAGGCCGATCTTCACGTTCTCGGCAAGCTGCTGCAGCCGCACCGCGGCGGCGCGCGGATCAGGAAAGGCAACTGCTCCGTGGCCGTTGCGGATGCGCGCCAGAATCCGCTCGGCAAGCAGCACGTCGAAGGCCGTGCCGCCCAGCGCGCGGTCGCCCTCGGCAGCCAACATGCGCGGCGCACCGTTCTCGCAGAGGATGACGCCGGCCGAGAAGACGCCCGCACCGAGCGCATAGACCAGAAAGAGCCCGCGCTCGGCCTGTTTCGCGGCACCGGCCACGGCCGCCAGCGCCTCGTCGTAGAGACGCACCGCATCGAAGCCCGCGGTGAGAGCCGCATCGCGCAGCGTGGCCCGCGGATTGTCAGGATAGAATCCGGGGATCGCGATGACGACGCCCTCGGCCGGCGCGCCCGCGGCAGAAGCCACGTCCTCGCGCAACTGGCCGAGGACCGCGGCGGTTTCACCTGCCTGCCCGTGCACGCCGAGCGCGGTCTGGATCAGCCTGAGGCTGCCCAGCTCCTGCTTGAGGCTGCTGAAGACGAAAGGCAGCGCGCCCGCCGCCGCTTCCGACGCCTGCGGCAACAGCACCGGAGGCAGCGGCCGCTCGCTATAGCGGTTCTTCACCACCTCGAAGCCGCCGTTCTGCGCCAACACCGTGCGGCAGATCCGGCTGCCGGCATCCATGCCCAAGTAGACGCTCATGGCCTCAACCTCATCTCGTCTCTTTCCTCCAGACCGGTGAGCGGCGTTTCAACCAGCTCGATCCAATCCGGGATCACGCCCGCCGCCGATGTCAGCTTCGTCAGCTTCGCCGCCGCCGGGCCGCTCTGCGCGAGCCTGTTAGCACTTCGGTGTGTTTGCAAGAAGCTCCTCCAGAGATGCCAGGCTGCACTTCGCAGCCTCATGATTGCCCGTATTCAACGCCTGGACAGCGTGATCGTACAGAGCATCCCAGCGTTGCCGCGTTTGTGGATCGGCCTCCTTGCCAAGTGCAGCTTTCATTGCCCTTAGGTCCTCGAGCATCCTTTCCAGCCGGCTGCGCAGGTTACTACCCCGGTCGAGATAGGTGCCAAGCTCGATATCCGACCCATCGAGAAGCCTTGCCGGCAGATTCCTGAGGATTCCGTCTTCGTCCAGACTGAAGGCGACCTCAATGGGTGTACCCGCCGCCAACCCCGGCGGGAGCGCAATCCAGAGTGTGGCCTGCAGCTCATTTCTGCTGGCGGCGGGATTGAATCCCGCGTAGATCGGCAGGAAGACTCGCCGCAATCCGGGCGCATCCGTCCGGAATATCCGCCGTATGGGATCCGGCAAGGGGAGGGGTTGGCCCTCGGGGATAACGATTTCGAAATGATCGCCTGCGTCGGTGGACGCCTCGCAGCGGACGCCTACCCCATACGGCACGGGCGTAACCGGAGGCCCGAGAACAATGCCGTCGCTGGCGACCAGAGGCTCGCCACAAGTTTCGCAGACGATGCCTTCGCCAGCATTGACATGGCCGCAGGGGCACTCGATCCGCTGTGCCAGCCCGTCCGCATAGATCGCGGCGCCATAGGCCATACATCTCACCGGATCGACGTCCCTTACCAGCTTGTGGCTGCCGAAGAGGGAGGCCAGCGAGGCCTGGATGAAGGGGATATGCGTGGAGCCGCCCACCAGCAGCACCTGGTCGATGCGGTCCGGGGTCATTGCCTCGCCTGCGTTCACGATGGCTCTTCGCACAATCTCCATCGTGCGCGCCACCTCGGGCGCAATGAGCGATTCAAACTCCAGGCGCGTGATCTCCACATCTACGTCGATCGGTTCGCCTTCCTCGTTCTTCACAGTTCCCAAAACCAGAATGTCGGTACGCGGCGCGTGCGAGAGCATCCTCTTGGCCTGTTCGGCCTTCCTCTTGAGCTCCGCCATGAAGCGCGTGTCCGATGCGCCGTCAATGCCGTAGATCTCCCTGGCGCGGCGCAGAACGTGCTCCATGATCCTGGAGTTGAAATCGTTACCGCCCAGCCACGGGTCGCCTTCTATGTTCAACAGCACGAGGGCGCCGTTGCCGACAGTCATCACCGAAACATCGAGGCTCTCTGCTCCCAGGTCGTAGATCAGCAGCGTCTTCGATTCGCCGAGCCTGACATTCTCTGCGCCGAAAGCCAGCGCTGCGGCGATGGGCTCGTCGAGGATCTTTTGCACTTTGAGACCGGCCAGTTGTCCCGCCCTGCGGATGGCGGCCCTCTGAGCGTCTGCAAAATAGGCCGGCGCGGTAATCACCGCATACTCGACCGTTTCGCCGAGGCGCAGCTCGATGTCCTCCTTCATCTTCCTGAGGATCATGGAAGAGACCTCGACGGGAGAGTAGCAATTGCCGCCCATCATGACCCGCACATCGCCGTCGGCGCCGCCGGGGGCCTCCAACACGGCGTATGCGGCACGCGCCTTCGCCTTCTGCACATTTACGTCGTAGAAGCCGCGCCCCATGAGTCGCCGGATCGAGTCAACAGTGTCATGTGGCGCCAGCCCCTGCCGATCAAGCGCCATCTGGCCAACCACGGTCCTCCCCTTGTACTCGCTCACGACACACGGTGTCAGATCCTGGCTCTCGCGATTCTGCAGCACCCGAACGCCGTTCTCCGTTCGGATGGCGGCAATCGCGTTGGTGGCTCCGAGATGGATTCCGATGCACTTGGGCATTGCCTGAATTCCGCCGCCTGCTCTTCGAGAGCCGCGCCTTGCGGCCTCCGTGTTGAGTCCGGCTTCGCATCGCCATTCGGCCCGATGGCCCATTGCGAAGCCGGAGTTGCCGCGTTGCCGGGTTACGCTACTTCGAGCCACCCAGGTAGTCTTCGCCGCGCGTGGCCTTGAAGCTCTGTGACTTCTTGTCGGCGCCGAAGACCTTGTCGACAGTGGCCTCGATCGCGCGGTACTGCTCGAGAGCGCGGTCCCACTCGTTGGCGCGCAGCGCCGCTTCAATCTGGTTGCGGGCGGCGCGGATGCGATCGGCGTCGGCGAGCAGGCCCTTCTCGGTGGCCACGGAGATGGCGCGCAGAATGCGCATCAGCATCAGCACCGCGCCGGGCAGGTCGTCGGTGGCCTTGTCCAGGTCTTCGAAGCGGCTGGCCGCGCCCACCTCGTCGTTACGGTCGATGCAACTCTGCAGCTCGCGCATCATGGTCTTCAACTGCTGCGTCTTCGGCGGGTCGAGCAGGAAGCTGTAGTCGAGGACGGCGTCGGTGTAGCCGCAGAGCCCCTGCGCCTTCTTCTTCCATGCCGCGTCGCCGTCGGAGAGCAACTGCTCCATGTTGCCGGCGCACTGCCCGGCAGCCGCGGCGTTGTTGGCGCTCAGCGCTCGCGTGGCCTCGGCGTAGAGCTCTTCCCAGCGCCGCTCCTTCTCGGGATCGAGCTCCTCGCGGCTCTCGTCCTTCTTCCGCTTCAACTGGTCGAGGCGCTGCTCGATGCGGCTGCGCAATTCGCTGCCGCGATCGAGGTAGGTTTCGATCTGCGTGCCGGAGCCATCAAGCAGCTTGACCTGGACCTTCTTGAGAATGCCATCGTCGTCGAGCGAGAAGGCCACCTCGACGGGCGTGGCTTCGCGGACACCCTGGGGCAGTTCGAGCCAGATGGTGGCTTGGAGTTCGTTCTTGCTGGCCACCGGATCGAGGCCGGCATAGATGGGCACGCGCAGGCGCTTCAGGTTGGGCGCCGGCGTGGTGAACCGCTGAGGGACCGGGTCGGGGGTGGGGTACGACGAGCCCTTGGGGATGATGACCTCGAAGCAATCGTCGGCGCCGGTGATGGCCTCGCTGCAGCCCTCCACCTGGCACTTGCGGTTCTGGCCGGAATTCTCGTGGCCGCGCGGGCACCTGACCGTCTTCGCGCGGGTGCGGATGCCGTAGTGCATGGGCGTGACGCCGGGGGCGACGATGATGCCGTCGCTCGAAGCCAGCGGCAGGCCGCAGCCCGCGGACTCGCAGACGATGTTCTTGCCGGGGTTGGGATGGCCGTTGGGGCACTCGACCTTCTCCGCCCACTTGGCCGAGAGGATGGCCGCGCCGTAGGCTACGCACTTCATCGGGTCCACGTTCATCATCAGCTTCTGCCGGCCAAAGATGGCAGCCAGCGAGGACTGGACGAGCGGAATGTAAGAGGAGCCGCCGACCAGCAGCACGTGGTCGATCTGCTCGGGCGTCATCGCCTCGCCGGCGTTGCGGATGGCCTTGTGCACGATCTCCATGGAGCGCGCGACGTCGCTCGATATCAGCGCCTCGAACTCCGAGCGCGAGATTTCGAGCTCGACATCGATCAGGTCGCCGGCGTCGCTTTTGAGCATCCCGGGGATGGTGATGTCGGTGCGGGTCATCGAGGAGAGCGCCTTCTTCGCCTGCTCGGCCTTCTTCTTGAGCTCGACCATGAATTTGGGATCCGTGGCGCCGTCGATGCCGTAGACCATCTTGACGTGGCGCAGCACGTGGTCCATGAGCTTGCGGTCGAAGTCGTCGCCGCCGAGCCACATGTCGCCTTCGATGTTCAGCTGCACGAAGGCGCCGCTGACGATGGTCATCACGCTCACGTCGAAGGTGCCGCCGCCGAGATCGTAGACGAGGATGGTCTTCGAATCGTCGGGGCCGACGTTGTCCACGCCGAAGGCCAGCGCCGCGGCGGTGGGCTCGTCGAGGACCTTCTGCACCTTGAGGCCGGCGAGTTGGCCGGCCTTGCGCGTGGCGTCCTTCTGCTTGTCGGTGAAGTAAGCGGGCACGGTGATCACGGCGTACTCCACCGTGTCGTTCAGGCGCATCTCCGCGTCTTCCTTCACTTTCTTGAGAATCATGGAGGAGATTTGAATCGGCGAGAACGGCTTGCCGCCCATCAGCACACGCACGTCGTCGTCGGTGCCGTCGGTGGGCTCGACGATGGCGTAGGCGGCACGGGACTTGACCCGCTGCACGTTCTCGTCGCGGAAGCCGCGGCCCATCAGCCGCTTGATCGACTCGATGGTGTCCTTGGGCGCAAGCAACTGCTGATCGAGCGCAAGCTGGCCCACGCGAATCTGGCCCTTGTACTCGCCCACCACCGAGCGCGTCAGGTCCTGGCTCTCGCGGTTCTGCAGCACCTGCGCCGTGGCCATGCGGACAGCGGCAACCGAGTTGGTGGTGCCCAGGTCGATTCCAATGCACTTGCCCATACCACTCTCCTCTTAATCCGAGACTCAGTTCTTCACCGCGGCCACCATGGCCTTGCGCAACACTTGGCCCTTCCACAGGTAGCCGCGCTGCATCTCTTCGACGATGGTTCCCTCTTCCAGACCCGGCTGCACGCGGGTCTCCACGATGGTGTGCAGTCCGGGCATCGCCATGCCGTCCGGCGACTCGATGCGGCGCACCTCGTGCTTGGCCAGCAGACGCTCCAGCACCTTGCGCACGGTGCGGAAGTTGCCCACCCAGATCTTCGCCTGCTGGTCGGCAGCCTCCAGTCGCGGCTCGATATTGGCAAAGACGCGCTCGAAGCTGTCGAGCAGCTCTAGCACGTCGAGCAGCAACTGCGCCTGCTGCTTCTGCGCCTGCTCGCTGGCCGCGGCCTCGCCGCGCTTGTGCGCGTCCACCTCGCGCATGAGCTGCACGGTGTTCTCGCGGATGCCCTGCCAGAGCACCGCTATCGACGGCTCGGTCACGCGTTCCTCCTTCACCGGTCGAACTCAGGCACAAAGCGCGCGGCGCTCCGGCTGTCGAACTCCGGCAGATCCTCGAATTCCATGCGCTCGGGCGCGATCGCGCGCTGCGGCACGGGACGGCTGGTATCGTCGAGCAGGCAGTAGAGCTGGGAAGGGTCCACGGCGCGGGGCCGGCCCAGGTCGTCGAACACTGGCGCCGCCGCCTGCTCGCCCGCCTCGGCCGTCACCTGCACATCGTAGAGCCAGATATCGAGCTCGGCCCGGCCGCTCGAGCTCTGCAGCTTCTTCTGCGCCTGCTGCGCCGGTCCGATCAGTTGCGGCGCGCGGATGCCCTGCTCGCGGATGAATCGCGGCAGCGCTCCGTGCACGGCGGCGAGCGGCGCGTCGAAGGGCAGGCGCAGCAACTCATAGGGCGTCTGTTCGGTCTGGTTGGGATCCTTGATCATGCCGGCTCCGCTCCTCTCCTAGTAGCCGCGCCGGATGCGCGCGCGCATGTTGTAAACCGTGGCGAGGTCTCCGATGACCTTCTTCAGCATCTCGTCGTCGACTTTGCCGGAGATCGCCTTGGCGACCTCCGCATCGACCTCGGCCGCGTTTTTGATGATCTCCAGCGCGCCCTGCTTCAGTTCCGCGGGCAGCAGGTTGTAGGCGCGTTCCAGCAAGAGGATGGCGTCGTCGACGGCGCCGCGCAGCGCATAGCCGGTGGCCGCGTTCACGCGGTCGATGGCCTTGCTGCGCAGCTCCGATGCGAGGTTCCGCTTGGCCATGGTGTTGCCGGGGTTCCACTTGAGCGCGTTCTCGAAGAGCGCAATCGACTTGGCGTTGTCGGTTTCTTCGCAACCCTCGTTGTTGTAGGTGGTGCTCACGCCCTGCTTGGCGCGTTCGTAGTTCGCCTTCAGTTCGAGCACGCGCAGGTAATCCCGGCGCGCGGAGACGAACTCCTTCTTGCCCAGCTTGGCGCTGCCGCGGTCGCAGAGGTGCAGGCAGAGGTACTCGACCAGCGCCTCGTCCTTATCCATCGGCAGGGCCTTCTCGAGCAGCGCGATCGCCGCGTCGGGATTGGCAGCGGCCTTCAGGCGCTTGGCCTCGCGCTGCGTGGCGGCGATCAGCGCCTCCTGCGCGGCCACGCCGGTGGCGGTGAGCAGGGGCCGGAAGGCGGGGTCGGGACACTCGGCCTTCGCCAGCTCGCAGGCCTGCTTCCAGTGGTCGATGGCGCCGGAGAAGTCGCCGTGGCCGGAAAGGTGATCGCCCTGGCGGCTCAGCGCCAGCGCGCGCAGATAGCTGAACTCGGGCAGGTAGCGCACGCGGCGGTTCACATGGTCCAGCAGCGCGAGCGCCTCGGCCGGCGCGTTGCGGCTCTCGACGAGAATCAGCGCCTTGCCCAGGTCGTCGGGCGAGAAGAGGACGCGCAGGTTGCCCGCGCACCGCTCGGCGCCCTTGACGGACGAGAGCCGCAGGGCCGTCTCGGCCACCTCCTGCAGCAGTCCGTAACCGCGGAAGAAGCTCACACCACCGGGCAGGTCGAGCAGCCTCAGCGCGGAGGCCGATGGCGCGCTTGCCGGTCTTGCGGCCTCGAAGCGCTCCAGCCATTCGGGCCGGCCGCCGGAGGGAGTCTTGCGCCGTAGCCAGGCTGCCAC
>JBAVMZ010000041.1:0-13576 GCA_049690595.1 Occallatibacter sp.
GGCGTGGAGCGCGGGTACGGCCATGGCGGCGGCGCCCAGACTGCCCAGCTTGAGAAGATCGCGGCGGCTGAGACCGGAAAGAGAAAGCTCGAAGTCCTTGTTCATACTGCTCCTTCGATGTCGTGTCGAGTCTATGTCCGCAGACGCGCTCCGTCAACCCATCGGCTGGCAGGCAAGGGCCTGTATATGCTAGCGTTTGCTTGCTCGCTCGGGAGGCGCCGGGCGCGCTCGGAACAGATCGGGGAGGATTCGGGGAATGGGGCAGGGAAGAACGCAGGAGATCGCCGCGCCGCCCGCGCGCAACATGGCGGTTGACGCCTATCGCGGGCTGGTGATGTTGCTGATGATGGGCGAGGTGATGCAGTTTGCCAAGGTGGCCGCGGCGTATCCGGACTCGCTCTTCTGGCGCATTCTGAGCTACAACCAGACGCACGTCGAGTGGTCGGGGATGGGCCTGCACGACAACATCCAGCCGGGGTTCAGCTTCCTGGTGGGCGTGGCGCTGCCGTATTCGATCGCGAGCCGCGTGAAGAAAGGGCAGAGCTTCCGGCGGCAACTGGCGCACACGATCTGGCGCAGCCTGGTGTTGATCTTCCTCGGAATATTCCTGCGCTCCACCTGGACCACGCAGACCAACTACACCTTCGAGGACACGCTCACCCAGATCGGCCTCGGCTACACCTTCGCATGGCTCCTGGCGCACGCAAAGCCGAAGTGGCAGTGGACGGCGATCGGCGGGATTCTCGTCGGGTACTGGCTGGCCTGGGCGCTCTATCCGGCGCCGGGTCCGGGCTTTGACTGGGCCGCGGTTGGTGTGCCCGCTAACTGGCCGTATAACTTCCAAGGCTTCCTGGCGCACTGGAACAAGAACTCGAACCTGGGCCAGGCATTCGACCTGTGGTTCCTGAACCTGCTGCCGCGGCCCTCGCGCTTCCTCTTCAACGAAGGCGGCTACCTGACGCTGAGTTTCATTCCCACGCTGGGGACGATTCTGCTGGGCCTCCGGGCAGGGGATTGGCTGCGCTCGGGCGGGGACAGGATTCCGGTGAAGAAGCTTGTGGTAGCCGGCCTGATCCTGATTGCGGCGGGCGTCGCGCTGCATTACGGCGGCGTCTGCCCCATCGTCAAGCGCATCTGGACCCCGGCCTGGACGCTCTTCTCCGGCGGCGTCTGCCTCCTCTTCCTCGCCGCCTTCTCGTGGATCATCGACGTAAAGGGCTTCCGCAAGTGGGCTTTTCCGCTGGCCGTGGTCGGCATGAACTCGATCGCCGCCTACCTGATCGCCCATCTGTGGGAGGAGTTCATCGTCCGCAGCCTGTATACCCACCTGGGCAAAAGCTTCTTCCAGGTCTTCGGCGCCGGGCTGGAGCCGTTCTTCTCCGGCGTCTGCGTCATGCTGGTGTACTGGGGAATCCTGTACTGGATGTACCGGCGGAAGTTGTTCCTCAGGGTGTGAAGAGATTCCGCCGGGTCTCAAGCGATGCCGAGAAAGACGGCCAGAGCGCGGTCGACCTGAGTCATCGTGCGCGGTTCGAGCGCGCCGAATGGCTCGCCCGCTTTCTCACGCGGAATGGTGTGGGCCTTGTCCACCATGATCTGCGAGGGGGCGCGCAAGCCATTGCGCGGCGAGGGCTTGACCGCGATACGGAAAGTCTCGATGGGGCGCAATTCGCTGGTGACAGGCAAGACTGTCACTGACGGATGAAGCTCGAAGAGATCGGACTGAATGACCAGCGCCGGGCGCGGCTTGCCGTATGCACCTGCAAGAACCACCGGCACCAGGTCGCCGCGCTTCATTTCCAGCCGTCCGTGTCGGCGGTGCGGGCGATCCAGTCAAGCGTTTCGGCTTCCAGCGGGTCGGCGGAAAGCAGCAGGGATTCCTTGCGGCACTTGCGGCGGAAGGCGGCGGAGCGGGTGTCCGGGAGCCACAGTTGAACAGGCTTGAGGCCTGCGGCGCGAAGTGCCTCGCGGTGCTTGCGAACACGGTCATTGACGGTGGGTTGCATGGCGGCTCCGTTTCATGAAACAGACTAGCCCAATCCGGTGTTTCATGCAACATCGCGCGGAGCAATTCTCTGTCTCGGAGTATATTTGTGCTATATACAGAATATGGGCGAAGACGACCCACTAGCGGCCTGTACCGGCTTCGACTGGGATGAGGCGAATGTCGCGAAGAACTGGGATCGCCACCGGGTGACCCCCGAAGAAGCCGAAGATGTTTTCTTCCACGATCCGTTTGTGCTCCGCTCGGACCCTGGGCATTCGAAACGGGAGAGGCGGTATCGGGTTTTGGGCAGGACCGCGCGGGGACGAAAGTTGTTTGTGGCATTCACCATCAGGGGCACCTTGATCCGGGTGATTTCAGTTCGAGATATGAGCCAAAGAGAAGATGAGGAGTACCGGCGCCATGAAGAAAGCGATTCCTGAGTTCAAAAGCGAAGCCGAGGAGTTCGAGTTCTGGTCTTCGACCGGCCCGGGTGCGGATTCCACAGAGTACATCGACTGGTCGAAGGCAAAGCGGACGAAGCTCCCAAATCTGAAACCGACGCTGCGCACAATTTCGGTACGGTTGCCGGTTGCCATGATCGAGGACCTGAAAGTCCTGGCAAACCAGCGCGACGTGCCCTACCAGTCACTGCTCAAGGTCTTTCTCGCCGAGCGGCTGGAGGCGGAGCGAAGGCTGAAAAAGGCAGGGTAGGGGTTGGTGCTTTTCCAGGTTTCAATAGCGAGACCTGGGGCACTCAGGATTTGCCGGCGGCTCAGGGCTGGCAACGCCTGCACCGACCCCGGGCCGATCAGAAGTGGGTGTGGGGGGAAGGAACTGCACCTTCGCGGTAGCTCTGGATCAGGTTCATCTCGTCCCTGCATACCCCGCTCCGCACAGAGGGAATCTTGGCCCCCACAGCACCGTCCTTCCCAACCATACGCCGAAGTTACGGGTCAGCAGTTTCATGAGCACCTCCATTGTGCCGTCGAAGACGGCTTTTGCGAGGAGGCCAAGGACTCCCTCTAACAAGACGGAGACACAGGCAGAAATGAACCAGTTTTTCACCCAGCTAAAACTACCGTGACAAATCTGCCACGGTAGTTTCAGAAAGTCAACAGGTCATTTACCGCGTCTTCGCCACTTCCTCCACCGTCACCGGGTCCAGGAACGGCATCGAGGCGCGGAGTTTCTTACCTACGATTTCGACTGGGTGCTTGGCTTCGGCTTCGCGGAAGGCCAAAAATTCTTTCCGCCCGGAGTTCTGGTCGGCGAGGAAGCGCTTGGCGAAGCTGCCATCCTGAATCTCGGTGAGGATGGCCTTCATCGCCTTCCTGCTCTCCTCGTTGATCACGCGCGGGCCGCTCACGTAGTCGCCCCACTCGGCCGTATCCGAAATGCTGTAGCGCATATAGGCCAGGCCGCCGCGGTAGATCAGATCGACGATCAGCTTGAGCTCGTGCAGCACCTCGAAGTAAGCGCTCTCGGGCTGGTAGCCTGCTTCGACCAGGGTCTCGTAGCCGGCCTTGATCAGCGCGCTGACGCCGCCGCAGAGCACCGCCTGCTCGCCGAACAGATCGGTCTCGGTCTCTTCCTTGAATGTGGTTTCCAGAACCCCGGCGCGCGTGCAGCCGATGCCCTTGAGATACGAGAGCGTGAGCGCGTGGGCCTGGCCGGTCGCGTCCTGGTGCACGGCGATGAGGCCCGGCATGCCGCCACCCTCGACGAAGATCTCGCGCAGACGATGGCCCGGGCCCTTGGGCGCGGCCATGCCCACGTCAATGCCCTCGGCCGGGGCGATGGTCTTGAAGTGGATGTTGAAGCCGTGCGCGAACAGCAGCAGCGAACCCGGTTTCAGGTTGGGCGCGATCTCTTCGGCATAGAGCCTGGCCGCGGTCTGGTCGGGAACGAGAACCATGACCACGTCGGCCCACTGGGTGACTTCGGGGACAGTGCCGACTTCGAGGCCGGCCTTCTGCGCCTTGGCGATGGACTTGGAGTTGGGCGCGAGGCCGACACGAACCTGGACGCCGGAGTCCTTCAGGTTGAGCGCGTGGGCGTGGCCCTGTGAGCCGTAGCCGATGATCGCCACCTTCTTGGACTGGATCAGGGAAAGGTCGGCGTCGTGATCGTAGTAAGTCTTGGCCATGATGTCCTGCTTCTTCCTTTGTGGAGTCGGGCTGGTGCGCGGGCGCGTGGGCCGGCGCGGTGTCATCGGGCAGCGGGCCGGAGCGAGTCCGGCGCGCCGCAGGAAACGTCAGTGTTCATGCTACTCCGGCAGCTTTACCTCGTCGTCGGCCACGGCCGGTTCGGTCTCCGGCTCGTCCTCGACCGGGACCATGGCGCGGACGACCGCCGAGACGTGATTTCCGCGGCGCATGGTCATCTTGCCGGAGCGGCAGAGTTCCAGGATGGGGCATTCGCTGGCGCGGAGGATCTCGATGAGGCCTTCGATCTTGCTCTCGACGCCGGTCATCTCGATGGTCAGCGATTCGGATGTCAGGTCGACGATGCGGGCGCGGAAGACCTCGGCCAGCTCGAAGATCCGCGAGCGTGTATGCTGCGTGGCCGCCACCTTGATCAGCGCCAGTTCGCGGGTGACGTTGGGAGCCTGCGCGATGTCGTCCACATCGACGACGTTCTCCAGCTTGAAGAGCGAGGCGCGGATGCGATGGCCGGCCTCGGCCGAGGCTTCGCAGACGAGCGTGAGGCGCGAGAGGCCGGCGCGTTCGCTGCGGCCCACGGTCAGCGAGTTGATGTTGATGTTGAGACGGCGGAAAAGCGAGGCGACGCGGGTGAGCACGCCGGGCAAGTCTTCAACGTAAGCGACGAATGTGTGCATCATGGCGATAAGCTCCTAGCTCATAGCTTCTAGCTTCTAGCTCTTGTCGTGGCCCTCGGAGTTTGCTGGGCCAACGGAGGCTTCGGGCTGCAAGAAACAGCTAGAAGCTAGCAGCTAGAAGTTGTCTTACTTGTCGTCCGGCGACTCGACCAGCGGGTCGCGCGTCGGGCGGCGGATCATGTCGTGCAGGGCGTTGCCCGCGGGAATCATGGGGTAGACGGCGTCTTCCTTTTCCACCAGGATGTTGAGCAGGAATGTGCCCTGGGCTGCGCGGGCCTCGGTCACTGCCTCGTCGAGTTCGGTGCGGGTGCGCACCGTGCGGCCGGGCAGGCCGTGCGCGTCGGCCAACTTGACGAAGTCGGGGCTCACCAGCGGCGTGGCCTCGTAGTTGCGCTCGTAGAAGAACTCCTGCCACTGGCGAACCATGCCAAGGTAGCCGTTGTTGATGACGGCGATGTTGACCTTGATGCCTTCCTGCACGATGGTGGAGAGCTCGGCCGAGGTCATCTGGAAGCCGCCGTCGCCGGCGACGACCCAGACTTCCTTTTCCGGGCAGGCCATCTTGGCGCCGATGGCCGCGGGCAGCGCAAAGCCCATGGTGCCGAGACCGCCGGAGGTGATGAGCGTGCGCGGCTTGTCGTGATGGAAGTACTGCGCCTCCCACATCTGGTGCTGGCCCACATCGGTGACGATGACGGCGTCGCCGCCGGTCATCTTCCACAGGTCGTGCATCACGTGAGCGGCGTAGAGGTGGCCGGAGTCGGGCAGGTTCTTGATGTCGCGCACGGCCACGGCGCCCTTGCTGGCCTCGATGGTCTTCAGCCACGCCGAACCGTCGCGGCTGGCCACGCGCGGCAGCAGGTCGTCGAGCACCTGGCGCAGGTCGCCGATGAGCGCAAGATCGACCTTGATGTTCTTGTTGACTTCGGCGGGGTCGACCTCGATGTGAATCTTCTTCGCCTTCAGCGCGTAGGTGGAGGTGGAACCGGTCACGCGGTCGTCGAAGCGCATACCGCAGGCGATGAGCAGGTCCGCCTCCTGGATGGCATGGTTGACCCACGACTCGCCGTGCATGCCCATCATGCCGAGATTGAGCGGGTGCGAGGCAGGGAAGCCGCCAATGCCGAGCAGCGTCATCGCCACGGGAATCTGTGCGCGCTCGGCCAGCGTGCGCAACTGCTCCATGGCGCCGGACTCCATGACGCCGTGGCCCGCGAAGAGCACCGGCCGCTTGGCGTCGCGGATGAGTTCGGCGGCCTGCGCAAGGCCGGACTCCTCCACCTTGAGCATGGGGTGCGGGCGATACGGACGCGGCTTGGCGGCGGCGAAATCGAAGATGGCCGAGGCCTGCTGCGCGTCCTTGGTAATATCCACCAGCACCGGCCCAGGTCGGCCGGACCTGGCGATCTGGAAGGCATGGCGGATCGCCGGCGCAATCTCTTCCGCCTTGTTGATGAGGAAGTTATGTTTGGTCACCGGCAGCGTGATGCCGGTAATGTCCACTTCCTGGAAGGCGTCTGTGCCCAGAACCTTCGAGCTGACGTTGCCCGTGATGCAGACCATTGGGATCGAATCGAGCATGGCCGTGGCAATGCCGGTGACGAGGTTGGTGGCGCCGGGGCCGCTGGTGGCGATGGCCACGCCCACCTTGCCCGAAGCGCGCGCGTAGCCGTCGGCCATGTGCGAGGCCCCCTGCTCGTGGCGCACCAGCACGTGGTGGATGGGGAACTTGCGCAACGCATCGTACACCGGCAGGATCGCGCCGCCGGGGTAGCCGAATACATCCGTGACGCCCTCACCGACGAGCGTGGCCCATACAATCTCGGCTCCGGTGAGGCGGGTGGGCGTGGTCAGGTGAGCTTGCGCGGATTGTGCGGTTGCCTGGGTTCCCATGGGTTGCTCCTTGAGCTGTCAGCTATCAGCTTTTAGCTTTCAGTTGGTTAACGGCGCTACGAACGTTGCAGGCTTACAGGGAGAGTTCGTCTGTATCGGTGTGGCCGCTGCTGCAGGTAGCTGCTCCTTCGCGGCTGAAAGCTGATAGCTAAAAGCTAACAGCTAGGTCGTCGCTCCTTCGCTTGCCGAGCCCACGCGATCGACGTACTTGCGGAAGACGCCTCTGGGCCAGCGCAGCGCGGGCGGCGTGAAGTCCTTGAGGCGCGCGGCGATCTCTTCGTCGCTCAGTTCCACGTCGAGCCGGCGATTGGGAATATCGAAGACGATCGTGTCGCCTTCGCGCACGGCGGCGATGGGCCCGCCGACGAAGGCTTCGGGGGCGACGTGTCCGGCGGTGAATCCGCGCGTGGCGCCCGAGAACCGGCCGTCGGTAAGCAGCGCCACGGTGGCGCTGAGTGCGGGGTTGCCGCTCACCGCTGCGGTCACCTGCAGCATCTCGCGCATGCCCGGGCCGCCCTTGGGGCCTTCGTAGCGGATGACGAGCACGTCGCCCGGATGGATCTTACCCGACTGCACGGCCTCGAAGCAGGCCTCTTCCGTGTCAAAGACGCGGGCCGGACCGCGATGCTCGTAGCGGTTGGCTGCGGCGATCTTCATCACCGAGCCTTCGGGAGCGAGATTGCCCTTGAGAATCACCAGGCCGCCCGTGGGCTTGATGGGTTTCTCGAACGTGCCGATGACGACCTGGCCGGGTGTCTCGACGGCGAGCGCGGCTTCTTCCGCAAGGGTTCGGCCGCTGATGGTCAGCGTCGATCCGTCGGCGTGGCCTGCGGCGATCAACCGCTGCGCGAGCAGACGCGAACCGCCCGCCGCCTGAAAGTGCGAGGCCATGTACTTGCCCGCGGGAACCAGGTCGCAGATGAACGGCGTCTGACGTGAGATGCGGTCGAAGTCGTCGATCGAGAACGGGATGTCCAGTTCGCGGGCGATGGCGATGAGATGCAGCACGGCGTTGGTGGAACCGCCCGATGCGGCGACGCTGGCGATGGCGTTGTCGATCGCCGTGCGGGTGATGATCTGCGAGGGACGGCGGTTGGCGCGGACCGCGTCCATCAACATGCGGCCGGCAGCGCGCGTCGCTTCCAGCTTGTCTGCATCCGTGGCGGGAACGCCGGAGAGCATCATGGGCGAGATGCCCAGAAACTCGCCGCTCATGGCCATGGTGTTGGCGGTGAACTGGCCGCCGCATGCGCCGGCGCCGGGACAGGCCTTAGCCTCCAGAGCCTCCAGCCCCGCGTCGTCGATCTTGCCAGCGGCGTGCGCGCCGATGCCCTCGA
The DNA here is from genome assembly GCA_049690595.1 of Occallatibacter sp. GTDB lineage: Bacteria > Acidobacteriota > Terriglobia > Terriglobales > Acidobacteriaceae > Telmatobacter. Next base: position 8,057 of record JBAVMZ010000041.1, read on the forward strand.
AGACGTTCTGGATGGTGATGTCGATCTTCTCACCATTGGGACCGTCCAGCTTGCCGGGCGCGATCGAGCCGCCGTAGAGCATCATGCCGGGAATGTCCAGCCGGCACAGCGCCATGATGATGCCCGGCATGTTCTTGTCGCAGCCGCCGATGCCGACCAGGCCGTCGAACAAGTTACCGCGAGCGACTAACTCGATGGAGTCGGCAATAACTTCGCGCGAAACCAGCGAAGCCTTCATGCCCTGCGTGCCCATGGTGATGCCGTCGGAGATGGTGATGGTGTTGAACTCCATCGGCGTGCCGCCGGCCTCGCGAATGCCCTGCTTGAGGGCCTCGGCGATCTCGCGCAGGTGCACGTTGCAGGTGCCGATCTCGGTCCACGTATTGGCGATGCCGATGATGGGCTTGTGCAGGTCTTCGGCGGAGTAGCCCACACCGCGCAGATACGAGCGCGCCGCAGCGCGGCTGGGGCCTTCGGTCATCGGGATGCTTTGACGCTTGCCTTTGGTTGTCATGTCTTTCCTTCTTGCGGTGCTAGCGCGGTGAGCGGAGCTAGCGGAGTTAGCGTTGTGGGTCGGCGAGAGTTCTGGCTCCTTGAGCGATGCTGCTACTTTGCTTTCAGCCAGACTGCTTCGTCGTGCATTGTTTCAAAACTATCGAGCGCGGCGGCATGGCGCAGCGTGAGTCCGATATCGTCGAGGCCCTCGAGCAGGCAGTACTTGCGGAAGGTATCCATCTCGAAGCTCGCCTTGAACCCGTGCTCGTCGGTCACGGTCTGCGCTTCGAGCGAGACGGTGACCTTGTAGCCGGGAATGGTCTGTGCTTTGTGGAGAAGTTCGGCCACCTGCTCCTCGCTGAGCCGCGCCAGCACGATGCCGTTCTTGCCTGCGTTCGAGAAGAAGATGTCCGCAAAGGTGGGCGCGATGACGACGCGGAATCCGAAGTCGGAGAGCGCCCAGGCGGCGTGCTCGCGGCTCGATCCGCAGGCGAAGTTCTTGCCCGCAATGAGAATCCGCGCGCCGCGGTAGCGCGGATCGTTGAGCACAAACTCGGCCACCGGCGCGCCCTCCGGCGTCTGCCGCCAGTCGAAGAAAAGGAAGTCGCCGTAGCCGGTGCGCTCGATGCGCTTCAAGAACTGCTTGGGGATGATCTGGTCGGTATCCACGTTGGCGCGGTCGAGCGGCGCGGCAAGCGATGTGAGTGTGCGGAACGGTTCCATTACTGGTTGACCTCCTCGTGAACCTGCCAGGTGCGGACATCGACAAAGCGGCCGGCGATGGCGGCTGCCGCGGCCATCTCGGGCGAGACCAGGTGAGTGCGTCCGCCGCGCCCCTGGCGGCCTTCGAAGTTGCGGTTGGAGGTGGATGCGCAGCGTTCGCCCGGTGAGAGGATGTCGGGATTCATTCCGAGGCACATGGAGCAGCCCGGCTCGCGCCACTCGAAGCCTGCCTCGAGGAAGATGCGGTCCAGGCCCTCGGCCTCGGCCTGCGCCTTCACCGCCTGCGAGCCGGGCACGACCATGGCGCCGACCTTCGGCGATACCTTGTAGCCGCGGGCGATGCGGGCGGCGGCGCGCAGGTCCTCGATACGTCCGTTGGTGCAGGAGCCGATGAAGACACGATCGACAGGGATTCCATCCAGCGGAGTCCTGGACGTGAGATCCATGTACTCCAGCGCTCGTTCCCAGGACTTGCGGTCAGCTTCGTTCGATGCGTCAGCCGGGTCCGGCACGGCGGCCGTGATGGGCGCGACCATGCCGGGGCTGGTTCCCCAACTGACGTACGGAGTCAGCGTGGCTGCGTCGATCGTCAGCTCGCGGTCGAAGCGTGCGCCCTCGTCGGTCTTGAGCTTCGACCACTCGGCGACTGCCTTCTCCCACGCCTCGCCGTGCGGCGCGAAGCGGCGGCCCTTGAGATAAGCGAAGGTGGTCTCGTCGGGAGCGATCATGCCGGCGCGCGCTCCGGCTTCGATGCTCATGTTGCAGACCGTCATGCGGCCTTCCATCGAGAGGGCGCGAATCGCCGAGCCCGCGTACTCGACAACGCAGCCGGTGGCGCCATCGGTGCCGATCTTGCCGATGATGGCGAGGATGATGTCCTTGGCGGTGACGCCCAGAGGCAGTTCGCCTTCGACCGCGATGCGGAAGGTCTTCGGCTTCGATTGCGGCAGGGTCTGCGTGGCCAGCACGTGCTCCACTTCACTGGTGCCAATCCCAAATGCAAGAGCCCCGAAGGCGCCGTGGGTCGAGGTGTGCGAGTCGCCGCAGACAATGGTCATGCCCGGCTTGGTGAGGCCGAGCTCAGGGCCGACCACGTGCACCACGCCCTGGTTGGGCGAGTCGACATCGTAGAGCTCGATGCCGAATTCGGCGCAGTTGGCGCGCAGCGTGGCGATCTGCGTGGCGGCGATGGGATCGAGAATGTTGAGGCGGCCTTCCTTGGTCGTCGGCACGTTGTGGTCGACGGTGGCCACGGTGCGGTCCGGGCGGCGGACTTTGCGGCCCGCCAGCCGCAGTCCCTCGAAGGCCTGCGGCGAGGTGACCTCGTGAACGAGTTGCAGGTCGATGTAGAGCAGCGTGGGCTCGCCTGCGGGCTCAACCACCACGTGCTGCTCCCAGACCTTTTCGAATAATGTCTTCGGTGTGCTCATATGCTCCTGTTAGCTGTTAGCTGTTAGCTGTTAGCTGCTAGCTTCTAGCTGTGTCGTGCAGGTTCTCAGTTCATCTGCGCTGCCGGATGCAGCGCGTTGTGCCTTGCCTGGGCGATCACCGCAGCAAGAAATAGCTAGAAGCTAGGAGCTAGCAGCTGCCTTATCGTCTCCCGAATCTTCGCACCCATCTCCGTAGTAGAGAGAACGGTGAATCCCTGCGGATTCGAGCGGGCAAGATCCGCCGTGCGGTAGCCCTCTTCAAGAACCTTGCGGACAGCCTGCTCGATGGCGGCCGCTTCGCGCTCGAGGCCGGCGGTGTGGCGCAGGATGAGTGCGCCGGTCAGGATGGCGCCCATGGGATTGGCCAGGCCCTTGCCGGCGATGTCCGGAGCGGAGCCGTGAATCGGTTCGTAGAGGTTGACCTTGCCGCCGATGGTGGCCGAGGGCAACATGCCGAGCGAGCCGGTGATGACGCCGGACTCGTCGGACAAGATGTCGCCGAAGAGATTCTCAGTGAGCACCACGTCGAAGTCGCGCGGGCGGTTCATCAGGTGCATGGCCATGGCGTCGACATATTGATGTTCGAGCGCAACGTCGGGGAACTCCTGGGCGATCTCGGTGACCACGGCGCGCCAGAGCTGCGAGACTTCGAGGACGTTGGCCTTGTCCACGGAGCAGAGCTTCTTGCGGCGCTTCTGCGCGAGCTGGAAGGCGATGCGGGCCACGCGGGCGACCTCTTCGCGGGTGTAGCGCATGGTGTTCCAGGCTTCGCCCTTTTCCTTGTCCCACGCGCGCGGCTGGCCGAAGTAGAGGCCGCCCAGCAGTTCGCGGACAAAGAGAATATCGGCGCCGTCGACGATCTCGGGCCGGAGCGGCGAGTTGACGGCCAGCTCTTTGAAGGCGAAGGCGGGGCGCAGGTTGGCAAAGCCGCCGAGAGCGGCGCGAATGGCCAGCAGGCCCGCCTCGGGGCGCTTGTCGGGGGCGAGCGAATTGAATTCGTTGCCGCCCACCGCGCCCAGCAGCACCGCGTCGGCGGCGAGCGCGGCGGCAAGGGTGTCAGCCGGCAGCGGCGTGCCGTCCGTGGTGATGGCAATGCCGCCGATGCGCTGGTGCTCCAGCGTGAGCGTGTGGCCGCCGTGGGCCATCGCTTCTTCAAGGACCGCGACAGCTTCGCGAGTGACTTCGGGGCCGATGCCGTCGCCGGCGGTGACAAGAAGTTTCAAGTGCATGGTCTTTCGATTCTCTCCGTGCGTTTCACTTTACAGTGCGTGGTTAGGGGCGGATCTTCGAGAAAGCCGTCCCTCAGGGGCTAAAGCCCACGGTTGTATTGTTCGGCTCACGGCACGACTGAAGTCGTGCAGAGTTACAAAGCCAGCTTTTGAAGTTCACTCAAGGCAGAAGGAGCAATCGCGGATCCTTCGACTCCGCTGCGCTCCGCTCAGGATGACAGCGTTTGTGGTGGTTCAGTCCAACTCGGAGACCGGCTCATGCCGCCGCTCGCGGATGTGGTCCGGGAGCAGGCCGATCAGGTCCTGGTCGTAGATGTTCTTCTTGCGGTCGGCCAGCGCCACAAATCGATAGTAAGTCTGTTGCAGTTCCTCGCGCGTGACGGCGAAGCCGAGCTGTTCCAGCCTGTGCCGCAGCGCGGCGCGGCCGGAGTGCTTGCCCAGCACCAGGTGGGTCTTCGATACGCCCACCAGTTGCGGGGTCATGATCTCGTAGCAGAGCGGGTTGGCCAACATGCCGTGCTGATGGATGCCGGACTCGTGCGCGAAGGCGTTGTCGCCGACCACGGCCTTGTTGGGCGAGGGGCGGAAGGTGATGATCTGGCCCAGCACCTGGCTCGTCGGATAGATGTTCGAGAGCTTGATGTTGGTGTTCATGCCGTAGCGGTCGCCGCGGACGTAGAGAGCGGCGGCGATCTCCTCGAGCGATGCGTTGCCGGCCCTCTCGCCGATGCCGTTGATGGTGCATTCCACCTGGCGGGCGCCGTTTTCAATGGCGGCCAGCGAGTTGGCGACGGCCAGCCCGAGGTCGTTGTGGCAGTGCGAGCTGAGGATGATGCCCTGCTCGTCGATGGCCGGGACGCGGTGGCGCACCTCGGCGAACATCTTGCCGTACTCCTCGGGGGTGGTGTAGCCCACCGTGTCGGGCATATTGATGGTGGTGGCGCCTGCTTCGACGGCCACGCGCACCATCTCGACCAGGAAGTCGCGGTCCGAGCGGGTGGCGTCCTCGGGGGAGAACTCGACGTCGTCGGCCAGCGAGCGCGCCAGGCGGACGGAGTCGCCGCAGGATTCGAGCGCCTGTGCGCGGCTCATCTTGAGTTTGTATTCAAGGTGCAGGTCGCTGGAGGCGAGGAAGACGTGGATGCGGGCGCGGTCGGCGAACTGCAGGGCGCGCGCGGCCATCTCGATGTCCTCGGTCTTGGCGCGGGCCAGCGAGGCGATCCGCGGCTTGCGGACAGCCTGGGTGATGGTGGCGATGGCGGCGAAATCGCCCTCCGACGCCATGGCGAAGCCCGCCTCGATGATGTCGACCCCGAGGTCCTCGAGGGCGTGCGCCATCGTGAGCTTTTCCTGCGTGGTCATGCTGCAGCCCGGCGACTGCTCGCCGTCGCGGAGGGTGGTGTCGAAGAAGTAAACGTGGTTCGAAGTCATAATCCTGCCTGCCAGGGGAAGAGTGTGGCGTTCACAAACCAGTCTCGCGCATTGTGGCTTTATAAGGCAATGTTATTCTTTTTTGAGTTGCGATAAGGAATGGTTATGATGGAGCTGAGTCAACTGGAGACGTTTCTGGCCGTGGCCGAGGAGCGGAGCTTCTCGCGGGCGGCGGCGCGGCTGCACCGGACGCAGCCGGCGGTGAGCCAGGC
>JBAVMZ010000042.1:0-2597 GCA_049690595.1 Occallatibacter sp.
TACACTTCCATGTGGGGCCGCGAGCGCGCGCCTGCCAGCGGCTCGGCCGCCGTTCCCGGTGAGCCGCTGTCGAGCAACCGCCGGCCGCTGGCTCCCTGCTGACCCCGGAGTCTTTCATGCCTATCAAGACCATCATCGAACCCTTCCGCATCAAGAGCGTCGAACCTATTCGCTGGACCACCCGCGCCCAGCGCGAGAAGCTGCTCCAGGCAGCTCACCACAATCTCTTTCTCCTGCCCGCGGGCGATGTCCTCATCGACCTGCTGACCGACTCCGGCACCGGAGCCATGTCCACCCACCAGTGGGCCGCCATCATGGAAGGCGACGAGAGTTACGCCGGTTCGCCCTCCTTCGACCGCTTCAAGAGCTCCGTCCAGGACATTACCGGCTTCAAGCACGTCATCCCGACCCACCAGGGCCGCGCCGCCGAGCGCATCCTCTTCGGCGTCGCCTGCAAGAAGGGCGACATCGTCCCCAACAACACCCACTTCGACACCACCCGCGCCAACGTCGAGTTCACCGGCGCCGAGGCCGTCGATCTGGTGATCCCCGAGGGCAAACAGCCCTCGCTCGTCCATCCCTTCAAGGGCAACATGGACGTGGCCGCCCTCGAAGCGCTCATCCTTCGCGTCGGCCGCGAGCGCATTCCCCTGGTGATGCTCACCGTCACCAATAACTCCGGCGGCGGCCAACCCGTCTCCATGGAGAACGCCCGCCAGGTCAGCGCACTCTGCCGGCGCCACGGTATTCCGCTTTACTTCGACGCCTGCCGCTTTGCCGAGAACGCGTGGTTCATCAAGCTCCGCGAGCCCGGCTACGCCGACAAGACCCCCAAGCAGATTGCGCAGGAGATGTTTGCGCTCGGCGACGGCTGCACCATGAGCGCCAAGAAAGACGGCATGGCCAACATCGGCGGCTTCCTCTGCACCAACGACGACCGCCTGGCGCAGCAGGAGAAAGACCTGCTCATCCTCACCGAAGGCTACCCGACTTACGGCGGTCTCGCCGGCCGCGACCTCGAAGCTATCGCCGTCGGCCTGCAGGAAGCGCTTGAAGAGGACTATCTCCGCTACCGCATCGCCTCCACAGCCTACCTCGGCAACCACATCGCCGCGCAGGGCGTGCCCATCGTCCAGCCCCCCGGCGGCCACGCGATATATCTCGATGCCCGCGCCTTCCTGCCGCACATCCCGGTTGACCAGTTCCCCGGCTGTGCCCTTGCGTGTGAGTTATATCTCGAAGGCGGCGTCCGCTCGGTCGAGATCGGCACGCTAATGTTTGCCGCAGCCGCGCAGATGGATCTGGTGCGGCTGGCGATTCCCCGCCGCGTCTACACCCAGAGTCACATCGATTACTTAGTTGAAGTTATCCTCGAAGTCTGGGCGCGGCGCGAGAAGATCCGCGGCATGAAACTGACGTACGAGGCGCCGTTCCTGCGCCACTTCACCGCCCACCTCGAACCGCTCTGAGACCGGCGCCGCGCGTGGTGCTGGACCAGGCGCGGCGCCTGCATGTTTGAGGACTGTCCCGCGGGCATCCCATTCCCTCGGGGGCTAAAGCCCGATTCATTCTGCCGGACTTAACGTACGGGCTGAAGCCCGTACCCTTCAGGACCTCGACTTAATCAGAGGTTCCCTGGCTCTCCGTCTCCCCGGCCGAAACCCGCTCCAGTTCGTCCGTCACCCGCTTCAGCTCATCCACAGTCCGGCTGCCGCCGAAGGACTTGAAGACCTCGATCAATGCGCGAAAATACCAGAGCTGGTCGTTGCGCCCGCGCTTGAAGCGCATCCACACCTCCGGCCCCACCTCGCGGTAGTCCTCCAGAATCGCCCGCGCATTGTAGAGCTTGTCCGCCGCCGAGATCAGCCGCACATCCGCCGTCTCCCCGCGCAGCCGCTTTATATAGGCCAGCTTCCGTTCCATCCAGGGCCCCTTCGTCTGCGCGTCCTCGGCCAGCGAGTCGGAGAGCCCTTCCACCATCCGCGCCACCTCGGCGCCGAAGTTGTAGGCAATGTCGCGGAGACGCGCCGCGCCGCCGTGATCCTCCACCGCGTCGTGCAGTACGGCGGCGATCGCCATCTCCTCGGTCACCGCAACCTCCGCATGCCCGGTCTCGCCCATCACCAGTGCGGCCACGCCCAGCAGATGCGCCATATACGGAATGTCGGTCCCCTTGCGCCGCTCGATGTGCAGCGTGCGCGCGTATTCCACCGCCGACGTGAACCGTGCGCTGAGCTGCAGCGCCCTGCCTTCGTTGCCCTTCGTCATCCAACGCCCCTCGCCCCTGGTCTCTCATCCTACCGTGGCTGACCGGTGCCGGTCATCGCGCCCGCCAGACGCACCTCCCGCTCGCCGGAATCTCCGCCAGACGTGGATCGCCCGGCGGTTCCAGGTTTTACGATGTGGCGCACATGTCTTTGTTATGTGAATGAATATTCACGATTCTCTTACCGGAAATTGACCGTACCTCCCTAGTGTAGTGTCTCATTAATAGAATCGAGTATACGCAGAGGGTCATCTTATGACGAGGAGACCCCGATATGCGTGTAGCTCGTCCCATTGTTCTCGAAGCAGATGTTCGGCGGAAACTGGAGCAG
>JBAVMZ010000043.1:0-2220 GCA_049690595.1 Occallatibacter sp.
GTACATGGCCTCTCCGCCCCGCCGACGCGTGGCCGCTGCCACCGCGGCCTCCTGGCTTGGGTTTGTGTTTCCTGGCCTTGGATGCAGACGCGCCCGCCGCCGCAGGCGCGCCGCCTGCCTGCGCCAGCAACGGCGCAACCGCCAGCAGAACAGAAAGCAGCAGCGCCAGGCCGCGCACGGTCAGGCGCAGATGGAAGATTGGGGAAGGCACGACCCTCATGAGTCCACAATATGCCGCTTTTGCCCGATTCCGCCAACCCGGTATCCGAGGGGTTACCGAAAGGTCCCCAATCCTGAGATGCGGCACGCCTGGGGTCCGCTTTTGCCTCGCGGTTTTGTTCCCCGCGCCGCCGTCCGTTACACTCGTAGCTGCGGAGCGGCGCTCCGCCTTCCGGGGCGCCTGAAACCTCCAGGCACCATTTCCGCAACCAAAGCGCATGGCGACCATCCAACACGTAGCAGGAGAGAACGAGCAGCACCCCGACGTGGCCCTGGTGGAACGGGTTCGCGCCGGCGATGTCGCGGCCTACGACACCCTGGTCCGCAAGTACGAGCGTCAGGTCTTTCGTATCGCCCAGCACATCACGCAAAACCGGGAAGACGCCGAAGATGTAGCGCAGGACGCCTTCCTCAAAGCGTACGAGAAGCTCGAACAATTCCAGGGAAACTCGAAGTTCTACACATGGCTGGTCCGGATTGCGGTCAACGAAGGGCTGATGCGGCTGCGCAAACGGCGCACCGGCAAGATGGTCTCCATCGACGAGGATGTCGAGACGGAAGAGGGCAGCGTTCCCCGCGACCTGGCCGACTGGGCGCCCGATCCGGAGCAGAATTACTCGCAATCCGAGCTGGGCGAGATTCTGCGCAAGACCATTCAGGGTCTGCCGCAGGGCTTCCGCATCGTCTTTGTGCTGCGCGACGTGGATGGTCTCTCGACCGAGGAGACCGCAGAAACACTGGGCCTCAGCATCCCGGCCGTCAAATCCCGCCTGCTGCGCGCCCGCCTGCAGTTGCGCGAACGTCTCAGCCGGTACTTCCGCCGGAAGAAAGGAGTTGAGAAGTGACCTGTAAGCAGTTTTTGGCCCTGCTCGACGACTTGATCGACGACACCGTGGCCGCCGAGACCCGCGCGGAAATCGAACAGCACCTGCGCAAGTGCGAGCATTGCGAAGTGGTCTTCAACACCACCCGCAAGACCATCGAGATCTACCGCTCGCACGAGATCTACGATCTGCCCGCCGAGCTGAGCGACCGCCTGCACGCTGCCATCATGGCGCGGTGCAAGAAGGGCTGCTGAGGGCTCTCGCTCTCGCCCTCGCCCTTCCAAGCCTCTCCCAGGCAAGAAGACGGGATTCCCAGGTTCCTCGCATCTGGGGACCTCGGAAACCACGAACCTTTCCCCGGCACTCTCCGCGGTTGAACCGCGCCGCGCGTCCCGCTCGCGGCCTCGCCGCCAACATTGGGGTGAGAGCCGGGCCTTGAGAGGGCACGTCAACTGCGGTACCGCGCTGGCCCTGGCCAACCCCCATGATTTACCCTCAAGACGAAATGAGACGCACGAATCTGCTTCTATTCCCCGCACTGGCCGCGGCCTTTGCCCTTCCGGCCCTGGCCCAGCAGCCCACCCCGGCGGCGAGCGACCTGCCCGACGCGCCGCAGGCCACCCAGGCCGCGATGATCCATCCCAACGGCCCCACGGTCGTCATGGACACCTCGATGGGCCGCATCAGTTGCCAGTTCTATCAGCGGCAGGCGCCCAAAACGGTAGCCACCTTCATCGCGCTGGCCGAGGGGACCAAGGACTGGACCGACCCCAAGAGCAGCCGGAAGGTGCACGGAAAGCCGCTCTACGACGGCACGATCTTCCACCGGGTCATCCCCGAGTTCATGGTCCAGGGCGGCGACCCGAAGGGCGATGGCACCGGCGATCCCGGCTTCAGCTTCGCCGACGAGCTCGACCCCAACCTGAACTTCGATGTGCCCGGCCGGCTGGCGATGGCCAACTCCGGCCCGAATACCAACGGCAGCCAATTCTTCATCACCGAGGCGCCCACGGAGCACCTCAACCAGCACCACACCATCTTCGGCCAGTGCGACGAAGCGAGCGTGAACGTGGTGAAGACCATCGCCCGCGTGCCGCGCGACCGCGACGACAAACCCTACCAGCCGGTGGTGCTCAAGAAGGTGACCATCGTCCGCGAGGGCCAGCCCATGCCGCCG
>JBAVMZ010000044.1:0-5713 GCA_049690595.1 Occallatibacter sp.
GAGGAACAAGGCAGACAAGCCAGGCAATAGTCTTCAGTGCGATCAGTGTCGGTCGTTTCATGGTCCTCGCGGGGTTGGCGGAGTTAGCGGTATTGGCGGTATTAGCGGGGTTGGCGGAGTTAGAGGAGTTGGCGGGGTTGGCGGAGTTAGAGGAGTTGGCGGGGTTAGCGGGTTTCGTGAGAATACCCGGCCGCGTGATGGAGCGAACTCCCGCTCGCGCGGCCTTGCTCGCTGGGAAAAAGCTGCTGCTCAAGCATCGCAACTCAAGCGCCGGCTCAGCGTATCAGCGAACCGAAGAGCCCATGCAGCCGGATCGCCACCATCCGGCGCTAACTCCGCTAACCCCGCCAACTCCGCTAACTCCGCTAACTCCGCTCTCGTGCCAACTCCGCTGACTCCGCTTTCGTGCCAACCCAGCTCAGTAGAACTTCTTCAAGTCCATCCCGGCATACATCGACGCCACCTGGTCGCCGTAGCCGTTGAACATCAGGGTCTTGCGCCGCTGGGCGAAGAAGCCCGCGCCGATGCGGCGCTCGGTGGCCTGGCTCCAACGCGGATGGTCCACGTTGGGATTGACGTTCGAGTAGAAGCCGTACTCGCGCGGGCCCTGCTCGTTCCAGGTCGTCGGCGGCTGCTTGTCCAGAAAGCGCACCGCCACAATCGACTTGGCCGACTTGAAGCCGTACTTCCACGGCAGCACCAGGCGCACCGGCGCGCCGTTCTGGTTGGGCAGCACCTCGCCGTAGAGGCCAAACGTCAGCAGCGCCAGTGGGTTCATGGCCTCGTCCATGCGCAGCCCTTCCGAGTACGGCCACAAGATCGTCGTCTCCGAGGCCCACTTCTCCACCTTCTTGTCGTAGTAGCTGAGGAACTGCACGTACTTGGCCGAGGGCAGCGGCTCGCACTGCCGGACGAACTCGCTCAGCGAGTAGCCCACCCACGGCACCACCATGCTCCACGCCTCCACGCAGCGATGACGGTAGACGCGGTCCTCGAGCGGCCTCATCGTCAGCAGCGCGTCGATGTCGAAGGTCTTCGGCTTCTTCACCAGGCCGTCGACGCGCACCGTCCACGGCCGCGTGGGCAGCGCGCCGGCGTTCATCGCCGGCTGGCCCTTGTCCACGCCGAACTCGTAGAAGTTGTTGTAGCTGGTCACGTCCTTCTGCGGCGTCAGGTCCTCGCCGGTGGTGGTCAGCGGGCTCTTGACGGTCTGGAGCTTGGCGCCGGCCAGGGCGCCGGTCGAGGGCGCCAGCACTTCGGCCAGCCGCTCCGCGCCCAGCGCGGCGCCGGCCGCAAGAGCCGCCGTACGCAGCACCCTGCGACGGCTGAAGAACTCTTCGTACTTCGCCCGTGGTGTGATTTCAGAGGATGGGATATTCGTCGGTTTGCCAATCAGCATGGGTTGACCTCGCGCTGGGAAGTTGCGCTCTACCGATTAGATACGAACCCCGGCCCGCGCGTCACAGGATTTCTTCAGGGGGCCGCGTTTGCCCTTGCGGGGTGAAGCTCCTAGCCAGCCTTCAACAGCTCCAGGTACTTCGGACTGTCAGAGATCGAGTTGTGCCCCGCGTCCGGGACAACCACGTAGTGCACCACTCCCTCACGGAACCGTCCGCGCAGCCGTTCCGTGCTGGAGCGTGGAATCAACTCGTCCTGCCCCGCGGCCAGGATCAGCGTGGGCGCGGTAATGCGCGGCGCGTAACGCCAGGACTCGTACTTGTCGCGCATCAGCCAGTTCACTGGCAGGAAAGGATACTCCCGCGCGGCGGCGTCACTCAGGCTGTCGTAGGGCGTAACCAGCACCAGCCGCGAAACCGGGCGCGCGGCAGCCACCTGCACCGCGGCGCCGGTGCCCAGGCTGCGGCCGATCAGAACCACGCTCGCGTGCCGCGCATGGACCAGGTCGAAGAGCGCAAAAGCGCTGGCGACAATGCTCTTCTCAGTCGGCTTGCCGCTGCTGCCGCCGTATCCCGGGTAGTGGAGCAGGTAAATGGCCGCATCGGGAAAGGCGGCCGCGAGCCCCGGCATGCCGAGCGAGACATCCTCGGCATTGCCGCCGAAGTAGATAAGCGCCTTTTCGCCCGCATGCGGACGCGTCGAGACCAGCACGCGCTGCCCATCCACCTGCAGCGCCTCCACAGTGATGTCGTCTGTGTTCGACCGCGGCTGGGGATAGTAGATCATCGAACGCTGAAAGAAGAAGAGCATGACCGACAGCCCCAAGTAGACGCCAACCACGATTCGGAGCACGATGAACAGGAACTTCCTCATTTGCTCTTACCCCCTGCCATCAAACGCAACTCCCGGCTACGGCAGATCGGCGTCCTTGGCCGCGAACGGCCACTCGCCCCTTACTCTTGCCCGGACGCAATAGATGAGAGATCCGCTCAACCCGATGCCAACGGCCACCAGCAGACCTTGCAACGCGTTGGCGCGGTTGGCCAGCATAAAGAGGAAGCCGGCTGTGGCGACGATGGGCGGCATCGGGTAGAGCGGCATCTCAAAAGGCCGGTCCAGCTCCGGCCGTTTCATCCGCAGCCACACCACGCCCGCCTGCTGCAGCAGGAATTGCAGCAGAATGCGCGTAACCACCAGCATCGTGATGACCTGCGCCAGCGAGAAGAAGCAGAAGAGCGAAGCCACGAGTCCGAGCGCCACCAGCGAGCGGTGCGGAATCCCGTGATTGGGGTGAATCGCGGCCAGGAAGCGGAAGTAGTTGCCGTCGCGCGCCGCGGCGTAGGGCACTCGCGAGTAACCGAGCAGCAGCGAGAAGACGCTGGCGAAAGCCGTCCACACAATCAGCGCCGCCATCAGCCGGCCGGCGGCGCGCCCGAAGGCCGACTGCGCGATGTCCGCCACCAGTTGCACCCTGACCGCCGCGCTCTCCGTGACGTGCGAGGCAGCCTCGCGCATCGAGGGCAGAGCGGCCATGTTCATCAGCAGGTAGAACGTCGCCACAAAGAGGACCGAGAGCAGAATGGCGGCCGGGATGGTGCGCCGCGGCTCCCGCACCTCGCCGCCCAGGAAGCAAATGTTGTAGTAGCCCCAGTAATCGTAAGTGGCGATGAGCGTGGCCTGCGCCAGCCCGCCGATGGCCACGGCCACCGATCCGGCCGGCGAGGCGGGCATCTGCCATCCGCCTGCCGCCGCGGCGTGCGAGAAGCCCGAGACAATGACGCCGGCGATGGCCGCCAGCACGCCCGCGAAGAGCACCCAGGCCAGGCCGGTGACCACGCTCAGCCGCCGGTAGAGCAGCCAGGTGACCAGCAGGCAGGCCGTGGCGGCGGCGAAGTTCGACCAGTGGACCATGGGCAGAGCGGCGAGCGGCGAGCGCTCCAGCCCCGGCCAGAACCAGGCCAGAAAGCTCGACAGCCCGATGCAGCCCGAGGCGATCGAGAGCGGCGCCGTAAAGCTCACCTGCCAGACGTAGAGAAAGCTCAGCCACTTCCCCGCGCCCTTCGGGCCGTAGATCTCCTGGAGGAAAGCATAGGAGCCCCCGGCGCGCGGAAACGCCGCGCCCAGCTCCGCCCAGACCAGCCCGTCGGCCACGGCGATGACCGCGCCCAGCAGCCACGCCCAGATGGAGAGCCGGTAGCCCGCCGCGGCAATAATCAGCGGCAGCGTGATGAACGGCCCCACGCCGATCATCTCCAGCATGTTCAGCGCCACAGCCGAGGGCAGGCCGATGCGGCGGTGAAGGTGTGGGGCGTGCGTAGATTGGGGCTGAGTCATGGGGTCAGCGTGCTCCCCGGATTGTACACTGACGGCAATGACGTTCCTTTTTGCGAGAGTGCGGAAGACGGCGGTGGGTGCGGCCCTGGCGGGCCTTGTGTTTGCAGCGGCGGCGGGGCTCGGGGCGCAGCAGCCGGGCTTGGCCGGAAGAGCTCCGGACCCGTTCCCACAGGTCGAGCCCTCGCCGGTTGCCCTGCCTCTGCCCGAGGACCGCGGCGCGGCCGGGCTGGAGCAGGCCTGCCGTCGCCTCCAGACCACCGCCAGCGTGATGATGATCGTGGCCCATCCGGACGACGAGGACGGCGCGCTGCTGACTTATCTGGCGCGCGGTCTGGGCGCGCGCGTCACCCTCTTCACGCTCACCCGCGGCGAGGGCGGCCAGAACGCCATGTCCGCCGATAGCTACGACGCCCTGGGCGTAATCCGCACCAACGAACTGGTGCGCGCCGGCGAGTTCTACGGCGTGCGCCAGCTTTGGGGCACGGAGGCCGACTTCGGCTTCTCAAAAACTCAGGAGGAATCCTTCGCCCGCTGGGGCCACGACCGCGTCCTCTACGACGCGGTGCTGGCCGTCCGCCGCGAGCGCCCCCAGGTCATCGTGGCCACCTTCGTCGGCGCCGTCTCCGACGGCCACGGCCAGCACCAGGTCTCCGGCGAGATCGCGCAAGAGGTCTTCAAGGCCGCCGCGGACCCGAAGGTCTTTCCCGAGCAGCTCCGGCCGGTGAGCCAGGGCGGCATGGGTCTGGCTCCGTGGCAGGTGCGCGCGGTTTATTCCATGGTCCCCTTCGCGCAGATCAAGGATGGCAAGATCTTCGACTACGCCACCGGCAAGTGGGTCTCGGCGCGCATCCGCAACTACGTAACCGGCGAGTGGATCGACGGCGAGGTGCTGGCCGATGTGCGGATCAACGTGGGCCAGCTCGACCCCGTGCTGGGCCGCAGCTACGCGCAGATCGCCCGCCAGGGCTGGGGTGAGCAGAAGTCGCAGAATGGCGGCGCCAACCCCGCGCTCAGCGGGCCGGTCTCCACCAGCTACCATCTGTGGGCCGTGGCCCCGGAAAGCGCGGCCGAGCCCGCAGGCTCGGCGTTGAAGCCCGGTACGGACCTTTTCCACAACAGCAAGGTGCGGATCGACACCGGCGTCGACGGGCTGGCGCGGATGGCCGAGGGCAAGGCGCCGGAGTGGCTGGCCTCGGGCTTCACCGGGATTGCCGCCGGGCTGGCCGATTTCGAGGCGCATCGCCGTGGCCTCGACGCCGTGGAAGCAGCCCGCACGCTGGCGCCGGTCTACGGCAAGATGCTGGCGTTGCGCGAGACGCTGACCGACTTCCTCAAGGTCAATCCGAACGGGGTTGACCCCGCCGTGCGCGCCACGCTGCTGCTCGAGCTCGACGCCAAGATCGAGCAGGCGCAGGCGGTGCTGCGGCAGTTGCTCGGCCTGGACCTGGCCGCCTTCACCGCGCGCGCCGAGGGCGGCGGGCCGGGCGGACCCTTCCGCGGCGCGCAGCCTGACGAGACGGCGCCCAGTGTCTCTCCAGGCGAGGAGTTCCGCGTCCGCGTCCACGCAGCGCAGGCCACGGCGGGCACGCGGCTGGCGCGGGTCTGGCTTGAGAGCGCCGGCGGAGCGCCGTGGCCGGCGACGATGACCTCGAAGCCCTGGGCCGAGACCGACTCCGCCGTCGACGCCACCTTCACCGTCCGCGCCGCCGACGATGCCCGGCCCACTCAGCCCTATTTCACCCGGCCCAACATCGAGCAGCCGTGGTACGACCTCACCGACCCGGCGCTTAACGGCCGCTCCTTCGTCCCCTGGCCGCTCAACGCCTGGGCGGAGTTCACCTTCGAAGGGCAGCCCATCCGGCTGGGCCAGGTGGTCCAGACCATGCAGCGCACCCCCGGCCCCGGAGGCGTGCTTAAGCCGCTGGTGGTCACCCCGCTCATCGGCCTGCGCGTCGACCCCGAGGCGCGCATCCTCCCGCTC
>JBAVMZ010000045.1:0-4201 GCA_049690595.1 Occallatibacter sp.
GGGTGGCGCGCCGGCTGATCGATGCCCGGCCCGTCGTCGTCTCCGTCGGCCGCATCGACTATCGCTCGCCCGCCGGCGCCCCGCTCTCCCGCTACTTCACCGTCACCGCCGGCGTCGGCCCCGACGCCCTCTTCATCGCACACCTCGACCCGGGCCTCAAGCGCCGCCTCGGTTACCTGCTCTATCTGATCGAGGGCTTCCGCGTCTGGATGACGCACCGCTTCCCGCTCTTCGAGGCCGAGGTGCGCGAACTGGGCGTCCCCCAGAGCCGCACCATCCAGGTCTCGCAGTTGCTCGCCGTGCGCATTCGCGACTTCGGCGGCGTGCTGCACAACCTGGCTCCCGGCGCCAGCCTGCACATGGACGGCCTGCGGCTGGTGGCCTTCAAGACCCGCAGCCGCCTGCACTTCTTCCGCTACGTGGTGGCCAGCATCTTCGGTAAGCCCAGCTCCTCCCGGCACGCCGAGCTCATCAACGCCTCGTCCGTCGAGTGCCGCCCGCTCAACGGCGCCGCGGAGCGCGTCTTCGTGGAGGCCGACGGCGAGGCGCTGGGCCAGCTCCCCGTCCGCATCGAGATTGTCCCCTCGGCGGTCCGCCTGCTCATCCCGCCCAACGTCATGCCCTGAGACCTACTTCCCCAACGCCTGCGCGATCCCGGCCTCGGCCAGAGGCGCCATGATCGCGTAGCCCGCGTCGTTCGGGTGCACCCCGTCGCCGCTCAGCTTCGCGGGCAGGCCGTCCCGTTCGTCCTTCATCGCCGCGTGGTAGTCCACAAAGACGTGCCCATTCTCGGCCGCGTACTTCCGGATCCACGCATTCAGCGCCACGATCTTCGGCGCCGGCTCCAGCCCGCGCTTCCAGGGGTAGTCGAAGGCCGGCAGAATGGAGCAGAGAACCACCTCGATGTGGTTGGCCACGGCCAGCTCGGCCATCGACTTGATGTAGCCCTCGATCTGCTCCGGCGTCTCCGGGCCCGTGTTGCCGGCAATATCGTTGGTCCCAGCCAGGATCACCACCGCCTTCGGCTTCAGGTCGATCACGTCCTGGCGCATGCGCACCACCATCTGCGGCGTCGTCTGCCCGCTGATGCCGCGCCCGATGTACGGCTTGCCGGGGAAGAACTTCCCGATATTCCAACTATCCGTAATCGAGTCACCCATGAAGACCACGCGCTGCTCGCCGGCAGCCGGCGGCGCCAGTTTCAAATTTGCCTCCCGGTAGCGTTCCAGTTGGGCCCAGTCCTGATGCAACTGCCGCTCGTGCTGCACCTCCCAGCTCTCGTGCGGGGCGGGAGCAGGGGCGGGCATTGCTTTGGCCTGCGGCGCCTTGGTCTCGGGCAGGCTTCCCGGCTCCTGAGCGGCGGAGCGGGGCAGAACAAACAGCGCCGTGACGGCAAGAACAGCCACGACGGCAATCGGCGCATATCTCATCGGTTCGACCTTTCCTGGGTACATGAAATCCTGGGTACATGACAATCGTGCAGGCCCGGCGGTCTCCGCCAAAAGAGCCTCGCGTCCGATTGTAGGCAATCGCCCCCCGCCCGGTCAGCCGCTTTTCCACATACAGGCACGCGCACGCACCGCCGCCGCGTGCGCTAGGCTGGAACAGATGAGCGATTGTCCCATCTGCGGCGGAGTCGGCCTGGTGCGCGTGGTCAACGCGCAGGGCATCTGGGTCTCCCGGCCCTGCGAGTGTCAGCTCCAGGAGCGCGAGGAGCGGCGCATCGCCCAGGCCCACATCCCCGAGCGCTACCGCCACTACACCCTGGACGGCTACGAGACCGCCTTTCGCGGCGCCGACCCATCGCTCGGCCGCGCCCACTTGACCGCCCGGCGCTTCGTCGACGCATACCCCGTGGACACCGCCGGCAAGGGGCTGCTCTTCACCGGCTCCATCGGCGTGGGCAAGACCCATCTGGCCGTCGGCGTCCTCCGCCGCCTCATCCAGGACCGCGGCGTGCGCGGCCTCTTCTGCGACTACCGCGAGTTGCTCAAGAACATCCAGAACAGCTACAACCCACAGGTCAATGTCACCGAGCTCGAGCTCCTCCAGCCCGTATTCAACGCCGAGGTCCTCGTCCTCGACGACCTGGGCGCGCAGAAGCCGAACGAGTGGGTCTGGGACACGGTGGCGCTGATTCTCAACTCGCGCTACAACGACAAGCTGACCACCATCATCACCACCAACTACCTCGACCTGCCCGCGGCCGGCGCCGGGATGAGCAACGCGCAGACCGCCGCCCGCGAGCAGACCCTCGGCGACCGCATCGGCGACCGCATGAGGTCGCGCCTGGCCGAGATGTGCGTCCGCGTCGAGATGACCGGCGAGGACTTTCGGCAGACGGTCAAACGGGCCCGCTTCGGCTGAGAGCGCCGCCCCGGCACCTCAAGACAGACAAAAAAGCCCGGACGGTGAGTCCGGGCCTTCTTGTCTTCTGCGCTCAGGGATTATTTGACCGCCACCTTCGGCTCCACCGAGAGCCCCGGCCGCAGCGAGTGGCTCGGGTCCTCGTCCTTCAGGCTGGTGAAGTCGATGCGCACCGGCACACGCTGCACCACCTTCACGTAGTTGCCCGTCGCGTTCTCCGGGGGAAAGAGCGACAGCACGGAGCCGGTGGCGCCGCCAATCTGCGTCACCTTGCCGTGGTATTTCTTGCCGGTCGAATCAACCGAGATCTCCACTTCCTGGCCGTTGCGCATATGCCGGAGCTGCGTCTCCTTGAAGTTGGCCGTCACCCACAGGTCTTCGAGCGAAACCAGCGTCAGCAGGTTCTGTCCTGGGGCCACGTTCTGCTCGATCTCGACGCTCTTGCGGGTGACAATGCCGGCCGCCGGGGCCACGATATGGGTATAGCTCAGGTTCAGCTTCGCCTGGTCCAGTTGCGCCTGGGCTTGCAGCACCTGCGCGGCGGCGGCCTTGGCGCGGGCCGTCTGCACTTGCACCTGCTCGGGGCCGGTCTGGGCGTACCTCTGCATTGCCTGGGCCGACTTCTCGTGCTCGCGCGCGACGCGGACCTGGTCCTCGGCGGCCTGGCGGCTGGCCTCCGCCGCGGCCAAGTCGGCCTGCGCGGCCTGAGCCGCGGCCTCCGCGCCGTCGAACTGCTGCTTGCTGATCACGTCTTTTGCCACCAGCGGCTTGTACCGCGCCAGGTCCGACTGCGCCTTGGTATTGTTGGCCGCGGCCTGCGCCACGCGGGCGCGGGCGGCCTCGAGCTGCTTCTCCGCCTGCTGGATGCTGGCCTGCGTGCCGACGACGTCCGCGTCGGCCGAGTGCAGGTTGCTGTTCATGTTCACGGCGGTGATGGGCACGGCCACCTGCGCGCCTGCGGCGGCTGCCTGAGCGCTGGCCAGCGCCGCCTCGGCATTCTCGACCGCAACCTTGTAGTCGGCCGGATCCAGATCGGCGATCGCATCGCCGGCATTCACCTTCTGGTTCTCGTCCACATACACCTTGAGTACATGACCGCTGACGCGCGCGCTCACCTGCATCAGGTGGCCGTTGATCTGCGCGTCGTCGGTGTCTTCTGAGAAAGTGGAGCGCCACCACAGGCCCAGCGCCGCTAGAACAATCACCACCAACACGACGAACAGAATGCCTCGGCGGCGGGATTGCGGCTGCGGCATCTCAGGCTCGGCGCCGGCTTCCACTGCGGGGGTTGGAGTTTCTTCCGCCACGTTTACTTACCTCCCAGATAATTCTTGTAGCTCTCCGCGGCGCCCAGGGCGCGGGCCAGGCTGAGCTTGGCCATGTTGTTGCGGTAGAGGCTGGCGACCAGCATGTCGTTGGCCTGCGCCAGAGCCTGCTCGGCCTGGCTGACGGGCAGGTTGTCGCTGACACCGGCCGCGTAGCGTTGCTGCGCCTCGCTGAGCGCCTCGCTGGCCAGGTCGACCGAACTCCGCGCCACCTCGACCTGCTTGGCCGAGGAGCCGATGTCGAGCAGCGCATCGCGCACGTCGGCTTCGACCTGCGCCTGCCCATCGCTCAGCTTGGCGCGGTTGGTGTCCAGTTGGGCCTGCGCCTGCTCGGCCTGGCCGCGCAGCGCGAATTCGCGGAAGAGCGGGAAGCTCAGCGTCCCGCTGGCGTCGCCGGTCCCGTGCGAGTGGCGCACATTCACGCCGATATCGCCGTAGTCGGCCTCGGCGGCCAGCACCGGCAGCCGTTCCGCCGTGGCGGCCTTGCGCTGCTCGGCGGCGGCCAGGAC
>JBAVMZ010000046.1:0-3492 GCA_049690595.1 Occallatibacter sp.
AGATCGGGCGCAAGGACGAAAACCCCTCCATCACCCGCGACGTAAGCGGCGAGGGCGTGCAGCAGGCGCTGCTCAAAATCCTCGAAGGCACCGTGGCCAACGTGCCGCCGCAGGGCGGACGCAAGCACCCGCACCAGGAGTTCACCGCCGTCGACACCACCAACATCCTCTTCATTTGCGGCGGGGCCTTCGTCGGTCTGGAGCGCGTGGTCGGCCGGCGCATCGGCAAGAAGGCGCTGGGCTTCAAGAGCGCCGACCAGGACGCCGACCAGGCCACCAGCCGCTCGCACCGCGACACCGAGCTGCTGCGCAAGACCGAGCCGCAGGACCTGATCAAGTACGGCCTCATCCCCGAGTTCGTCGGCCGCCTGCCCGTCATGGGCATCCTCGACGAGCTGGACGAGTCGGCGCTGATCGAGATCCTCTCCAAGCCCCGCAACGCCATCCTCAAGCAGTACCAGCGCCTCTTCGAGTACGAGAATGTCCGCCTGCATTTCACCCAGGAAGCCACCGCGGCGATTGCCCGCGAGGCCCTGGCCCGCAAGGTGGGCGCGCGTGGCTTGCGCATGATCCTGGAAGAGCTGATGCTCGACCTGATGTACCACCTGCCCAACAACAAGCGGGTGCGCGACCTCGAAATCACGAAGGACATGGTCGAGCGGCGGGATCTCTCGCTTTGCCTGCTGGAGAAGGCCGGGTAGCGCAATCGGCATCGACCCGAATTCACGGAAGAGGAGATCACTCCATCGTGAACGTCACGACTGTCGGTTTCCAGTTCGGCCATCGCGGGTGGGCATTCTATTTGCCTATTGTGTTTTTGACCTTCGGTTCTCCGGTCCTGTCGGCTCAGTGTTCCCAGGCAACGCGACCGGAGGCGGCGCCTTCTGCCCAGTCAGCCGCCTCTGCGCAGAGCAGTCCGCCGGGCGCTGCGGGCGGTGAATCCTTCTCCTCGTTCGAGTCTGCAAATGCAGTGCGCTTCGCCACCGGCAGTGCCATCACTGTGGTTGAGGACACCCCGTTGCAGGTCGTCAACGACATGCCCATCAGTTCGCGCACGACCAGGGCCGGCGCAAGGCTCTCCTTCACCGTGACACGCGATGTGGTCGTCGACGGCATCCTCGTGATTCCATGCGGCGCAACTGTCTACGGAACGGTCGTGTCGGCAAAACAGGCCGGGAGGCTCGTAGGAGCCTCCAATCTGACCCTGGAACTGACCGCACTGAACCTCGATGGCAGGAGCTATCCCCTGTACACACCTCCCTTCAAAGTCGTTGGACAGAGCAAGACTCAACCGACCGTCAAAAAAGTCGCGGCTGGCGCCGCGGTGGGAACGCTAGCCGCAGCAGCGTCGGTCCCTACGTACAGCTCAACGGACGTGGCCACAGGGAAGACCGTATATTACAAACCTTCCCCAGGAGATCAGGCTAAAGGTTACGCTGTCTTCGCTGGGATCGGGGCAGGCGTGGGCACGGCGATCGCCGCAAGCTCCCCGCCATCCATCGCTCTGATTCCTGCCGAGTCCCAGATGGAGTTCACTCTGGCCTCACCGATCGCGGTCTTTCCCGTCGATCAGCGCACCGCCGCTCGGCTTGCGCAGGGCCTGCACCGCGGCGGCCCGGTTCTCTATGTGCGCGGCGAGAACCAGTAAGCTCCGGCGGTTCCGCAAGAAATGCGCTTTGCCATCGAGCGACGCGATCTCTCGCTCTGCCTGCTGGAAAAGGCCGGCTGATCCGGGATTCCTCCCTTGCAGAACAAGAAAGACCCTCAGGCTGGATGCGGCCTGAGGGTTTTCTCTTTTCGGCGATACCGGCCGGGCCGGCGCCGCCCGTTACTGTACCTCGGTCACCTTTCCGTCTATGAAGACGACCTTCTTGCCGTCGTAGTAATAGATGACCTTTGTCCCCAGATTCGCCACCCGCGCGGGTGTTCCCAGAGAGGCCTGCACCTGGTCGAGCGTCTGGCCCGGTTGAACGGGCGCGGGCGCAGCAGGGGCGGCGCTTATCGGCGAGCCCCCCCCCGGCGAAGCCTCGACGGTCACTTCCTTTTCCGCCTGGTCGGCCTGCTGGATCTGTTGTTGCAAATCGGCAACGTCCTTTGGATCGGGTGGAGGCGCGACGGCGGCATACTCGGCCTGGACTGGCTTAGCCTGGGCCGAGGGCGGCGCCTGCGGCAATCCCCCCTTGCCCTGATTGTTTTGCAACTCCTGCAGCCCCTGGTCGATGACCGCCCGCATCTGGTTCTGCATCTCCTGCAAGTCGGTCAATTGGACGGTCACAATGCTGGACTTCGCACATTCCTGCCCGCCCTTGCTGGCCAGGACGACCAGATTGGCCGCAGTGGCGTCGGCGGGAGGGGGAGCCTGGAGCAGCAGCACATCGCCGTCGCTGAGGGCGCACTCCTCCCCGCTTGCGTCCAACAGGTCCAGAGCGCTGCCTGCCACGAAGACATGGGAACGGCGGTCGGCCAGCAGCCGCGCTATCCCGCTGGAGCCCGGATCCACATCCTGGTGCTGCGCGGCCAGGGCGGCCTCCTGGTTCTCCAACGCCAATTGACTCTTTACCTCGTCGGCGATCTGCTGCTTCACCTCAGGCGCGAGCGCTGGAGCGCCTCCGGCCGCCATCGAGGCGCCGTCGACCTCGCCCCCCTCCTGGTGCGCAGCATAAGCGGTCTGCAGATCCTGGGAGATCATGTAGTCCGTGAGCCAATACGGGGCGCCGGCGTAAGCCGGATACGGGGTAAAATAGCCTCCGTAGTATCCGTACCAGGGACTGCCAGCCCATCCCCACCCATACACAACAGGCACCCCCCAGGGGTTATACGCCCAGCCGTAGAATCCGGGGCCGTAATAGACCACGGGAGCGTAGACTTCGAGGTAAACGCCGCGGTACTCGTAGTGTCGGTAAAAGCGGTCGTACTCCCGCCCGTGGTAGTAGTACGAGCGCCGCCCAAAGTCGTGCTCGTGGTACCTGTAGCCGCGCTGTACATATCCGGGACGGCCCCGCTCGGCGACCAGACGGCTGTGATCTGGCCGCTCCACGGAGACCCTCCTGTTCCCGTTCAGCCCGTGATGCACGTCCATCCCCCGCTTGGCATCGTGCACATCGCTCACCTTGCCACCGGGGCGCACGCGCACCGCGTTGCCGTTCTTGGCGACGTGCTCAGTGCTGCCCTTGGGCGCAGGGCCGCCCTTGATCGCAGGGGTGGGCCTCTGCGCTGGAGGCTTCTGCACGCCTGGTTGAGCCGCAGGGATGGAGGGATGGTTGGCGGAAGGACCGCTTGGCCCCGGGCGATTAGCGGAAGGACCACCCGCCGTTGGCCGGTTGGCCGAGGGACCGCCCGCCGTTGGCCGGTTGGCCGAGGGACCACCCGCTGTGGGACGATTGGCCGATGGTCCGACCGGGCTGGGCCTCTGCGCCGCTCCAGGGCCAGGGTTTCCGGCTGGCCTGGCGGCCGGCGCCGCCTGCCGGGCCGGCGCAGGCGCCGGTTTGGAAG
>JBAVMZ010000047.1:0-9186 GCA_049690595.1 Occallatibacter sp.
TTCACGTTCCACGCCGGTCCGCTGGCGGCCTCGCGCAACTTCGCGCCCAGGTCGCGGATCTCGGCCGCCGGGTGCGAGAGCAGCCGGGAGACCTGCGTCTCCAGCGTCCGCGCGTTCACAATCTGGCCCAGCGAGGTGTTGGTGGCCAGCGGCAGCAGGTAGCGCGCCATGTCGAAGGCCCGCGCTTTCAGCGTCCGCTCGTAGGCATCCGGCTTCATCTTCTCCGGCCGGGGGACCTCCTCGCGCAGTGCTTCCAGAACCCAGGCGCTCGAAACCTCGTAGCGGTGAAAGAGCTGGCCGATGGTCTCGCGGTAGAGCTGGGCCGACTCGGCATCCTCGCCGAACTCCGGCATGTACCAGCCCGATTTGCGGAAGTCCTGGTAGCGGGTCGAGCGCTCCTGCCCGTCCCAGCGCTGTTCGTCCACCAGCACAATGGCGGCCAGCAGGCTCAGACGCTCCACGGCAAAGGCCAGGTGCGCCAGGTCGGCGATCGAGCGGTGGCCGTACTGGAAGTAGAAGGTGTTCAGGAACTGCTCGGCGCGCTGCGTGCTGATCTCGGCCAGCGACTCGCGCATCGAGAGCGCCGAGCGGGAGTACTTGGCCATGGCATAGGCAAGCACCTCGGGGTCGGCGCCGTGGACGGCAAAGACCTCGGTCTGATTGCGGGGGCAGGAAGGGATCGAAGATTCACTGGACATGGGCGTAGGCTCGCGACCAGAATACGGCATCGGTGCTCTCGGCGCCGTTGTCTTTCGCCCGGGATTCTCCGCGATGCCGTCTCCGCGCGGATGTACAGTAAGGGGAGACGGCCACGCAAGCCCACCGGAGACCCAGCGCACTGACCCCGGTGAACCGCGATCGCAACGCAGAAAAGACCAGGAGCGTACCGGATGCAGCAGTTCCTGCTTCGTACCTCGCACCGCCCGCGGCCTCTGCCACCGGGCCGCTGGGTCGTCACGGAACGGTGGAACGATCTCCTCTTTGCGCACTGGCCCCTGCCGGCGCAGACCCTGACCCCACTGTTGCCGCCGGAACTGATGGTCGATCTCTGGGAGGGTTCGGCCTGGCTAGGCGTGGCGCCCTGCTGGATTGACCGCATCAAGTTCCGCGGGCTGCCCGCGCTCCCCGGCGGCCGCAGCCGGCCCGGCCTCAATATGCGCACCTACGTCCGCGACCGCCAAAGTGGCGCGCCCGGCGTCTTCCTGCTCTCGATGGAAACCAACAGCCTGCTCGCCGCCGGCGTAGGCCGCTTCATCTACCATCTGCCTTACCACCTGGCCGAGATGGTCCTCGAGCAACGGAGCGAGCGCGAGTTCGAGTTTTACTCGCGCCGCCACTTCTCAGCCGAGCCCGTCCTCTTCAAGGCCCGATACCGAGGCCTGGGTCCCACGCGCCGGCTGGCTGAAATGCGCCCCGGCGCCCTGGAGTCCTTCCTTCTGGAGCGCTACTCGGTCTTCATGCGCAATCGCGCCGGCGCCACCCTCCGCGCCCACCTGCACCATGTCGGTTGGCCGCTCGAGGAGGCCGAGGCCGAGATCGAACAGAACGACCTGCCCGCCGCAGCCGGCATCCGCCTGCCCGGCTGCGAGCCCGTATTCTTCTACGCCCGCCGCATGGCCGCCTATATCTGGCCGATGGAGCGGGTCACAGCGTCTGTATCGGCCCGACCGGTCACGGTTGCGGTGACGCCCTCCTGAGCAGTCCGGCGCATCCCGTCGCGTCACGGCTTCAACGAACTGCGTACGGCCCCAAAGAGTAGCGCCGGTATCCAGACCGGCTGTGGCGCGGGTCTCCAGACCCGCGCATCCTTCCTCAGCACGAACCCAGTAAGTATCCTCACGCAGAGCCGGAGGCTTTATGGCTGGTGGCCCCTCAAAGGGGCCTGCGTCGGAGGGCTCCTTGGCGGCAGAAGCCAGCCGCAGCGACAGAAGCCACTCGCCCCGCGCCGTAGGCGCAACGTTGGTTAGCCCCGCGCTTCAGCGCGGGGTTGGCGTAACCAACGATGTCTCGGGAGTCCCGTAGGGACGGCGTCTCAGGATCGCAGGCGTCCCTCGCGCACTTCTGCGAGGAAAACCGGGGACGACTCCCGTAAACGTCGAACGCCGACTGTCTCCCCGGCAGAGCCGGGGGTTTCCCCTTGCCGGATGGCCGTCCTGTTCATAGGAGGCCCATCTTGCATCCAATTCGCCCCCCTTGGCACACAATGGAGCTGAAGATACGTGGCTGGCGCCAGGGAGCCGTCTCGGAAGGGTCGATCCTGCCCCCTCCCTCTAATTCGCACCATTTGTTCGCAGTCTATTCGCGCATCAACGTAATTTAATCAATGAGATACTGCTTTATGCTGTTAATTCATCAGTCAACAGAAAACCCAAAACTCGACAAGAAAAAGCCGCCTTCTGACCCAAAACCTACCTCCTCTCGCTCGAATTGCGCGCGCCGCAACCGCCTCGGTTGACAAGAATTCGCTATCCTTCGGCGGCAGATCGTGTCTCCTTGAATGCCCGTTGCCTCTTTTCGTCTGCCTTGCTCGGGTCTTGTTTCCAATGAAACCGTATTGTCCTTGAATCCTCTAGGCCCGGACCCTATCATGGTCCCCGGTTCGCGCAGCCGCGCGCGCCCGCGCTGAGTCTTCGCGACCCCTCCAGCGCGGGCGTCCGGGCCGCCGGGGATCACTCCACAACGAAAGCGGTGAATCGGATGATGTATGCAACAACTCGCAGGCTGTCAGTCCGCGTTCTTGCGCTGGCGGCGGCCCTGCTGCCCGCGGCCTCGGCGCTCGCCCAGTTTCCCGGCATGACACCGCCCAAGCACTACGCCTGGTCGGATACAACCCTCTCGCCCGACGTGCGCGCCGACATGGTGATCAAGGAAATGACCCTGGAGGAGAAGGTTTCCCTCCTGCATGGCCAGGGTATGTCCTTCGGCCAGACCGGTCCCACCGCGTCCAACGGCGGCGCAGGGTATGCCAACGCCATCCCCCGGCTCGGCATCCCCGCCATTCAGATGGCCGACTCCGCCTACGGCGTCACCCGCGGCGCATCCTCCGGCCGCTACTCCACCGCCCTGCCGAATAACCTGGCCGCCGCTTCGGCCTGGGACCCACAGGCAGCCTTCGAATACGGTGCCCTCATCGGCCGCGAACTGCGCGCCCAGGGCTACAGCATGTCGCTGGGCGGCGGCGTCAACTTGACCCGCGAGCCGCGCAACGGCCGCACCTTCGAGTACCAGGGCGAGGATCCGCTACTGGCAGGCATCCTTGTCGGCAATTTCGTCAAGGGCGTTCAGTCCGAGAATCTCATTGGCGACCTCAAGCACTACGCCCTCAACGACCAGGAGAGCGGACGCAACGCCGTCAACGTCAACATCGACAAGCGCTCCATGCGCGAGACCGACCTGCTCGCCTTCGAGATCGCGCTGAGGCTCTCCGACGCCGGCGCATTCATGTGCTCGTACAACCGCGTCAACGGCGACTTTGCCTGCGAAAACAGCTATCTGCTCACCGACGTGCTCAAGAAGGACTTCCACTTCAAGGGCTTCGTGCTCTCGGACTGGGGCGGCACGCACTCTACCGTCAAGGCCTCGCACGCCGGCCTCGACCAGGAGCAGCCCGCCAAGACCTTCTTTGGCGAAGAATTCGCCAAGGCCGTCCAGAGCGGCGATATCTCCCAGGACGAGCTGAACGACCACGTTCACCGCATCCTGCGCACCATCTTCGCCACCGGCCTCTTCGATCACCCCGTAGTCAAGCAGGTGCCGGACGTCGAGCGCGGCTACGCCCTGGCGCAGAGCATCGCGGAGAAGAGCATCGTCCTGCTGCGCAACGAGCACAACCTCCTCCCGCTCAACCCCGCCACGCTCAAATCCGTTGTCCTCATCGGCGGCCATGCCGACGTCGGCGTGCTCTCGGGCGGCGGCTCGGCGCAGGTCGATCCTCCCGGCGGCAACCCGGTTCCGCCGCCCCCGCCCGGCTCGAACCCCATGGCTGCCTTCATGCGCCAGACCTGGATGCCCAGCTCGCCGCTGCGCGCGCTCGCGGCCAAACTGCCGTCCGCCAGGGTCTCTTACGTCTCCGGCGACGACCCCGCCGCAGCTGCCGCCGCCGCCAAACAGGCGGACGTCGCCATCGTCTTCGGTTGCCAGTGGGAGTCGGAAGGCATGGACCTGCCCACCCTCGCGCTCTCCGACGATCAGAACAAGCTGGTGGAAGCCGTGGCCGCCGCCAACCCCAAAACCATCGTCGTCCTTGAGACCGGCGGCCCGGCCATCATGCCCTGGGTGGAGAAGGTCGCCGGGGTGGTCGAAGCCTGGTACCCCGGCATCCGCGGCGCCGAGGCGCTGGCCAACCTGCTCACCGGCGCCGTCAACCCCACCGGCAAGCTGGCCGTCACCTTCCCCCGGAGCGACGCCGACCTGCCCCATCCCACCCTGGTCCTGCCGCCCCCCGAGTCGCAGCCGCACCGTCCCGCGCCTGGCGCCGACATCTCCAGCTTCATGGCCATGATGGCCAAGGGACTGCCCCCGTTCCAGACCACCTACGACGAGAAGCTGGAAGTCGGCTACAAGTGGTACGACGCCGAGAAGAAGCCCGTCCTCTTCCCCTTCGGCTTCGGCCTCTCGTACACCACCTACGCCTACTCCGGCCTCACGGTGAAGAGTGGCGACGGTCTCACGGTCAGCTTCACGGTGAAGAACACGGGCAAGCGCGCAGGGACGGAAATCGCCCAGGTCTACACTGGCTTCCCGGAGGCCGCCGGCGAGCCGCCCAAGCGCCTTGTCGGCTTCGCCCGCGTCGAGCTCGCCCCCGGCGAACAAAAGCAGGTCACCGTTGCTATCCCCCAGGACCGCCTCACCGTCTATGAGGAGGCGAGCAATTCCTGGAAGCTGGTTCCGGGAAGCTACAACCTCCAAGTGGGTGGCTCCTCGCAGGATCTGCCGCTGCACCAGGCGGTCAGCCTGCAGTAATCCACCACTCCACGAATCAGCGGGCGCATGGGCGATCCCATGCGCCCTTTCTCTACGGCGGAGCTGGTCCGGAAATGTCGGCGGATGCACGGCCATGGGCGCCCCGCCTTTGGGGACCTGGGAAAGCGAATCCCCATCCCATCCACAGTCCGCGCCGCGGGCGCCGCCGGCCCCACCGCAGGTGGCAAACCCCGTATAATCGGCTTCGGCAGGGCGCTCAATCGCCCGCACCCGGGAGTGGAAAGATGGCGGAATTGCAGGGAAGAATCGCGCTGGTCACTGGCGCATCGCAGGGAATCGGCCGGGCGTGCGCCCTGGAGCTGGCGCGAGCGGGCGCCACCGTCGCGCTGGCTGCGCGCAACCAGGCCAAGCTGGCCGAGGCTGCCGCCGAAATCGAGGCGCTGGGAGGCCAGGCCGCCGTCTTCGCCCTCGATGTCTCGAGCGAAGAGTCCATCAAGGCCGGCGCAAAGGCCGTCCTCGACCGCTTCGGCAAGGTCGAAATCCTGGTCAACAACGCCGGCATCACCCGCGACGGCCTCATGCTCCGCATGAAGCGCGCCGACTGGGACGACGTGCTCGGCACCAACCTCTCCGGCGCCTTCCTGCTCACCCAGGCCCTGCTCGGCCCCATGCTCAAAAACCGCTGGGGACGCATCGTCAACATCGTCAGCGTCGTCGGCCGCACCGGCCAGGCCGGCCAGGCCAACTACGCCGCCTCCAAGGCCGGCCTCATCGGCCTCACCCGCTCCATGGCCCGCGAGTTCGCCTCCCGTGGCGTCACCGTCAACGCCGTCGCCCCCGGCTACATCGAGACTCCCATGACCGCCGTGCTCAACGAGCAGCAGCGCGCCGCCATGATGGCGTCGATCCCGCTCAACCGCCCCGGCGCCGATCAGGACATCGCCAACGCCGTCGCCTTCCTTGCCTCCGACCGCGCCAGCTACATCACCGGCCACGTCCTCGACGTGAACGGTGGCATGTTCATGGGCGGCTGAGCAGGCCACGGAAAAACTGACACGTAGCACGAAAAGAGTCAGGGCACGACTTCAGGGGCAGCTGAAGAACCCGTTCCAAGGGCACGAAGTGTCAGGGCGCGACATCAGTCGTGTCTCCATGGGCCTTCGGCGCACCCAGGTGGATGAAAACAGCTGCCCGGCATCCGCCCCGGCGGGGCGGCGAGAGAATAGCCCAGGACGGTAGTCCTGGGGAGGAGCGGAAAGAGGCCCCAAGCCTTGTAGGGGCGTCCGATTCAGGCGCACAGAAACAAAAGGAGTTAACCTGCGTTTTGGTCCGTGCCGCAAGCGCCTGATTACACACAATAGGCTGGAAGACCGCGTACCCAACTCAACGTGAATCTGCCTCACCGCCGCTGGCCCACGCATCCAGCCTCACAAACCGGTGGCTCTCCTTATACCGCGCCACAATCTGCCCCGCCGCGGCCACGCTCGGCCCGCGGTTCGCCGCCATATCCAGATGGCCGCCGTCGTGCAGCACAATGTTCGCCGCCCGCCCCCGCCGCTCCAGCCCGTCGATCGTCTTCGTCAACCGATCCGCGATCTGGTCCGCCGAGGGATTCTCCCAATCCGAGGTCATCGCGTTCCACAGCACCGGCTCCATCCCCAGCTCCCGCGCCAGCCTGAGCACTGCGGGCCGCCGCGCTCCGAAGGGCGGACGGAAGAACCGCACCTTCGCCCCGGCGATCTCCTCCAGCGTCCCGCTGGTCCGCTCCAGCTCCTCGCGCACGCGCCAGGCCGCGGTCCGCGCCAGGTTCAGATGGCTCCACGAGTGATTGCCGATCAGGTGCCCGGCCGCCGAAATCCTCCGCACCAGCCCCGGCTCCGCATGGGCAAAGCGGCCCACCAGGAAGAAGCTCGCGCTCACTCCGTGACTGGCCAGCACGTCCAGCAGCCGCGGTGTCCACGCCGGGTTCGGTCCGTCGTCGAAGGTCAGCGCCAGCTCGCCCGGCCGGTCCGGCGCAATCAGAGTCCGGCCAAAGATCTGCGAGCCCGGCGCCAGTGCAGCGTACGCCACGCCGCCCGCGGCCAGCCCCAGCGCCGCCGCCACCCCCAGCCCGGCGGAAACTCCTTGAATCAACGTGGATCCCATCGCTCTTCCCAGTCTCCTATGCGCTGCCCGGAACCGCAAGCCTCCTGTGCCGCCACGCATCCCTGGCGCCACCAGAACGAGACCTCCCTGTCGCCGCCCGCCCCCTGGCGTATACTTTCCCTAGTTCGGGCCGCATCCTGACCACGCGGAGCGGCACTGGAGGCCCATGAGTCTCACCTCTTTCCCTGACGGCCAGCCGTCCGCCGCCGCCCCCGCCGCTCAACCAAAGGTCACCATGCCTGCGCTCGCCGAGCGCAAGCGCGCCGGCCAGCCCATCACCGCGCTCACCGCCTACGACTACCCCACCGCGCGCCTGGTCGACGAGGCCGGCATCGATCTCATCCTGGTCGGCGACTCCCTCGCCATGGCTATCCTGGGCCACGAGAACACCCTCTCTGTCACCGTAGACGAGATGCTGCACCACACCCGCGCCGTCCGTCGCGGCGCCCGCCGCGCCCTCCTCGTCGCCGACATGCCCTTCGGCAGCTATCACGGCTCCATCCCCGACGCCCTCTCCAACGCCATCCGCTTCGTCAAGGAAGCCGGCGCCGAGGCGGTCAAGATCGAAGGCCCCCGCCCGGAGCTCGTCCGCGCCCTCACCGGCGCAGAGATCCCCGTCGTCGGCCATCTCGGCCTCACCCCACAGAGCCTCCACCGCATGGGCGGCTACCGCGTCCAGGCCCGCACCGTCCACACCGTCCGCCAGCTCCGCGACGACGCCATGGCTCTGGCCGACGCCGGCGCCGGCCTGCTGGTCCTCGAAGGCGTCCCCCGCGAGGTCGCCGCGCAGATCACCGCCGAGCTGCCCATTCCCACCATCGGCATTGGCGCCGGTCCCGAGTGCGACGGCCAGATCCTTGTCTTCCACGACCTGGTCAGCCTCACCTTCGCGCCCCCGGCCAAGTTTGTCCGCCGCTACGCCGACGCCGCCCAGCTCTTCCGCTCCGCCATCGAGAGTTACCGCGCCGACGTCGGCAACCGGGCCTTCCCCGCCAACAGCGAGAGCTACCACCTGCCCCCGGCCGCCCGCCCGGCTCTCGAAACCGAGGACAAGTCCGTCCCCCTGCGCAAGGCATAGAGGAGCACATGTCCTGAGTCATGGGTCCACACAATCGCGAATCTGTCGTCCTGAGCAGCCCGACTCGCCGCCTCGCATTACGGCGTGAAACGAACAGCGCGCGGGCCCCAAGAAGTAGCGCCGGTCTCCAGACCGGCTGTGGTGCGGGTCTCCAGACCCGCACATCTTTCCCCAGCACGAACCCAACGGCCGTCTTGTTCATCTGGAGCGGCCTCGAAGGACCTGCGGTTGCCTTTCGCCGGCAGCGCCGCCGGCGCCCCAGAAACCGCGAATCCAGCGAACTCGCTAACTCGCTACCCGCGCCGAAGCGCGGGCCAACTCGCCAAATCCAAACCGGCCCGGACCCGGCCGCAGGCTAGCATGCAACCAGCAAAACTCCCAGCCGCGAACCGCAAAACAACGAACCGGAAACGAGCAAAAGAATGGAAATCCTCCACACCGTCGCCGAACTTCGCCGCTGGTCCCGCGCCGCCCGTGCCGCCCATGAAACCGTCGGCCTCGTCCCAACCATGGGCGCCCTCCACCTGGGCCACGCCTCCCTGATTCGTGCAGCCGCGGCCCAATGCGGCGCGGTCGCCGTCAGCATCTTCGTCAACCCCATGCAGTTCGGCCCCAACGAGGACTACGCCCGCTACCCCCGCACTTTCGAGGCCGATTGCCGCCTCGCCCACGACCACGGCGCCCACGCCGTCTTCGCCCCCTCGGTTGAGGACATCTACCCCACCGGCCCCGAATCCACCTTTGTCGAGGTCCCCGGCCTCAGCTCGCGGCTGGACGGCGCCTCCCGGCCCGGCCACTTCCGCGGCGTCTCCACCGTCGTCACCAAGCTGCTTCTGGCCGCCGAGCCCGACCGCGCCTTCTTCGGCCAGAAGGACGCCGCCCAGGTCGCCGTCCTGCGCCGCATGGTCCGCGACCTGCTGCTGCCGGTCGAGCTGGTCGTCTGCCCCATCGTGCGCGAGGCCGACGGCCTCGCCCTCAGCTCCCGCAACGTCTATCTCTCCCCCGCCGAGCGCCAGCAGGCCCTCGCCCTCAGCCGCGCC